>JAUWWJ010000506.1 GCA_030616935.1 Planctomycetaceae bacterium | reverse complement strand
CTTGGGTTTTCTCTTTCGGAATAGCTGGTAGAATAGTTCTTCACATGAAAGATGTCGATGGTATGGTCTGAAAATACATTTCCTTACCCTAGTATGAAACACACAGCGTTTTCTTTACCTCCACTCACTCCCTTTTCTTTGTATGCATAGTCGAAGTAACAACTTGCTGCTAAGGCGTGGTATTGGTATAATAACGAGGCTTTGTAAAATTTAGTAATCACTCAAAGTTTTTGATTAGCGCAGTCAGGACAGTTCAACGATGGCAAATGCTCAGTGGAAGGCAAAATTCTGTATCCAGGGCGGTAGATAATAATGGCGATGTGTGTAGTCGAGAGAAATCTTGAATCGTGTCGCTCGGTTCTCGACAGACCTCTTTCGTAGGTGTACGGTTTGCCAGTACTCTCTTCCTTGTGGGCTTTATATTGGTTGTCTTCAAGGGTGTCTGGCGCCAGAGAGCGTGACAAATCAGTTGAATAAATTGGAGGGTCGTTATGGAAGAGTCTCAGTCCGGACAACTCCGCATCATCGGGTTACGGCCCCAAGATGTTACGGAGATCTTCAAAGACCGCGAAGATAAGCTCGCGCAATTGCGGCAACTGGTGTGTGACCGGTCAGCGAAACTTATCTGCGTCATCGGGCGGGGAGGAATTGGAAAGACCGCGTTGGTCTGCAAGGTGTGTTCTGAGATCGAGTCCGGTCAGCTGCGCCCAGGCGAGGCAGCGTCCGGAGTGGGCGTGGATGGCATCATCTATATCGACTGTCGAGAAGAGGGCAGACCCATGCTGGAGCGGCTGTTCCACGACGTTGGACGGCTGCTTGGAGGATCGGAGGCAGACGATTTAATGAACTGCTGGCGTGATAGCTTTCAATCACTGGCGGACAAGGTCCGTTTCCTACTTGGTAAACTTCAGCGAGGATTCTATCTATTGATGTTGGATAATTTTGAAGTGTTGCTTGCCGCCGACCGTATGTTCAAAGACGACGAGTTGAAAATGTTTGTGGATTTATGTCTGCAAGCGCCGCACGCGATGCGAGTCATTGCAATCAGCCGGGAATGGATGGTGCTTCAGGGACCGGGCATGCGGTCGGCACGAATGTTGTCATTGGAGAGTGGACTGCCCGAGTCCGATGCCATTGCACTGCTGCGCGACCTTGATCCCGACGGCAGATTGGGTTTACACGAAGCTCCCGAGGAACGCCTTCGGGAAGCAGCTCGGCGGTGCTTCGGTGTACCACGAGCTTTAGAAAGTATTGCTGGCATTTTAGAGAGTGACCCCATGCTTTCTCTGGAAAAGTTACTGGCGGATCGGGATCTATTTGAAGGACAGGTTGTTGAGAACCTTATTGCCGAACATTACCGTCGTCTGACCGATGCTCAGCGCCGCGTCCTTGAGGCATTGGCTGTCTATAACACCCCCGTTCCAGCCAAGGCAGTGTATTTTCTTCTTGAACCCTTTTTTCCGGAACTGAATACTGATGATTGTCTTTGCAGCTTGGTCCGAAGCTATGTAGTAACCTACCGGCGCGCACGCAATGTGTATCAACTGCATCTGCTCGACCAACAATATGCATACGATAAGATACGGGATCATGGATCGAGGTACACCAAGCAAGCCTGCCATCGCCG
>JAUWWJ010000038.1 GCA_030616935.1 Planctomycetaceae bacterium | reverse complement strand
GCAAGATATTGTGGTGTTTACTACTTCGACCACTTGATATGGCAGGGGCGTGAATGTAGCGGGCTGACAGCACACGTCAAGCAGAAAAATTGGAACCCCTATGAACACCCCATTTGGTGAGTTTTGGAACGTCCCGAGAGGTCTTCAAGGAGGTATGTGTTCTGCTCAAAAAGTAGTTCTAAAGAGGGGTTTGTCTGCTTTTTGTCTGGTTGAGGAGGGACACCGTCCTGCCGAGGCAGTGTTTCACCTCATCTTTTTGCCGACGCGTTGAAGACGAATCAGTGATAATGAAAAAAGAGAGATGGATTCCGACAGTGGGAGGGAGTCTGAGTACTCCTTGTGAGCGGCGTGAGGAAGGTTAAAAATGAGTGAGAATCAACAGCTAGCAACAATCCGTGTCCTTTGTCTGGTTGGTGATGCCTATGAAGATTTGGAACTCTGGTATCCAAAACTACGAATTGAAGAAGCGGGCGGACATGTCACACTTGCTGGCCGGCAGCAGGGGTCTGAATATGCTGGAAAACATGGCTATCCATGTGTAAGCGATGCCGCGATCGGAGACATGGAAGCGGAGGATTTCCATGGAATTCTCATTCCAGGAGGATGGATGCCTGATAGCCTGCGTCGCGACCCTAAGGTGCTCCAACTTGTTCGGGACTTTGCGAACCATGGCAAGCTTGTTGCCGCTATCTGCCACGGTGGGTGGATTCCAATATCTGCCGGTGTTTACCGTGGTGTACGAGTGACAGGAAGTCCTGGTATTCAGGACGATCTCATCAATGCTGGAGCTATTTGGGAAGATACCCCAGTTGTCGTTGATCGACATTTTGTTTCCAGTCGGCGACCAAGTGATCTCCCGGCCTTTGGATCAGCGATTCTCAGTGTGTTGTCTGATTTGACATGATTATTTCAACGCCATGAGCAAACAGAGCATCAGATTTTGATAGATCGAAATGAAAGTGTTCCTGCAACGATTCAACGTGATCATGCATAAAACGACTTTCCAGTCTTACGTTGTTTTTGTTTTGACGTTTACCACTGTCCTAGCGACTGGCTGCCAGCAGCAGTCTTCGCCTTACTTTGGAACTGTCAAGCCGCGGCATGGTCCACAAGAAATCTGGATAAATAATTCGAGTGAACCAGAGTGGCTCGATCCTGGCCGATGCTCGGATAGTACGGGTGGTGAGATCATCTGGAATACATTTGAGGGACTTGTTCAGGCTCACCCCGCTACCCTGAAGCCACTTCCTGCCATTGCAACGCATTGGGACATATCAGATGACGGACGGGTGTACAGGTTTTATCTTCGCCCTTCGTTCTGGTCAGATGGCCACCCACTCACAGCAGATGACTTTGTGTTTGCGCTTCGACGTCTTGTTGATCCACAAACAGGAAGTAAATATGCCAGCAATGGTTTTATTTTTGATAAAGGTCTGGCAATTAGTCGAGGTGAAGCTGCAGTCAATAGCCTTGGCGTCCGAGCACTTGATTCACACACTTTGGAAATTGAGTTGGTTGATCCCCTGCCATACTTTCTCAACTTCCTGAGTTTCTACTCGTTCATGCCCATTCCACAGCACCTTTTTCAAAATCTTCAGGAACGTGGCATTGACCAAGATCTGTGGACGCGACCGGAACATGTTGTCTGTAATGGAGCGTTTCAGATGACAGACTGGCAGTTTCGTCAGCACATGACGTTTGAAAAGAATATAAAATATTGGGATGCAGATTCTGTCAAACTCGATCGTGTCCGCGTTGCAATGGTGGAGAGTTCGACGACGGCAATGAATATGTATGTCGCTGGGGAGTTTGATTGGCCGGGCGGAAGCACGTCCCTTCCTGCTGAATTTATGGATCATCTAGAGAGCTATAAGGATTTCCACAGCCATCCCTATTTGGGTGTTTATTTTTATTGGATCAATACGACGAAACCCCCGCTCGATGATCCACTGGTTCGCCGGGCGCTGTCTCTTGCCATTGATCGTGACTCACTTGTTAAACATGTGACACGTGGTGGACAAATAGGCTCATCAGATCTTGTGCCTGATGGTCTTGCTGGATACGAAGGACTTCATCTTCCAGTGTATGATCCGGCCGAGGCTCGGCGGCTGCTTGCGGAAGCAGGGTATCCAACAGGTCAGGATCTGCCAAAAGTCACGCTATCGTTCAATACATCAGAAGGGCATAAACAAGTTGCTGAAGCAATCCAGGCGATGTGGCAACAGGAACTTGGGATTACTGTGGAATTAGAAAACCAGGAATGGAAAGTTTTTCTGGCAAATGCTGAGCAAATGAATTTTCAAATTTCTCGGATGGGTTGGATTGGTGATTATGCAGACCCGTATACATTTTTGGAGCTTCTTACCAGTGACTGTGGAAACAATCACTCAAACTGGTCAAGTAAGACTTATGATGCTTTGTTAGAGCAAGCCAATCAACACAATGATCCAGAGGAGCGGCTCAAGAGCTTGAGAAAAGCGGAGGCATTTGCTCTTGCAGAACAACCCTTGATTCCTCTTTATGTGTACACACGAACACAGTTGATCAAACCATATGTGCGAGGTATTTGGGGAAATCACCAGGATCGACACCCTTGGAAATACATGTGGATCGACGAATCTTTTGAACCGGGTGAGGAAAATAGTGAGTCTGTGAACACGTCCCGGAAAGCTATACAGGTGCATAAATGATTCGTCTTCTTTTGCGACGATTGCTGGAACTTGTCCCAACGGTTCTTGTTATCGTTGTGGCGTCTTTTGCCCTTGTGCGATTGGCTCCTGGTTCACCTTTTTCGAGTGAAAAGGAAATACCTGCTGAGATTCGTCAAAAACTTGAGGCAAAGTATGGTTTTGATAAACCACTTCCAGAACAGTTCATTCGTTACATTGGGAACCTTTTGAAAGGAGATCTTGGGCTTTCAACAAAGTATCCACAGCGATCAGTCAATGAGATTATTGCAAATGGTTTTCCCGTTTCCCTTACGTTAGCCGCCGTTGCGCTGCTCTGGTCATTACTTGTGGGCATTACGGCTGGAATCATTGGAGCAATTCGACAAAATACAGTCTGGGATTATACCGCGATGACTGCTGCCCTCGTTGGCATCAGTGTGCCAAGCTTTGTTCTTGGACCCTTGCTTGTGTTAGTGGCATCTCTTCGGTTGCATATGCTGCCGCCAGCTGGTTGGGGTGACTGGCACCATGTGATACTGCCCGGTCTCACGCTCGGTACTATTTACGCAGGTTCAATAGCAAGATTAATGCGAGGTGGCATGCTTGATGTTGTTCGAAGTGATTTCATTCGTACAGCACGAGCGAAAGGAGTTGCAGAATGGGTAATTGTCTGGCGACACATGTTTCCTACCGCGATTTTACCAGTAGTGAGTTATCTCGGGCCTGCAATAGCGAGCATGCTTACCGGAAGTGTTGTTGTTGAAAAAATATTCAATGTTCCCGGAATAGGGCCCTACTTCGTTGATGCTGCTTTTAATCGAGATTACTTTCTTGTTATGGGTATCGTCTTACTTTATGCATTTTTTCTTCTTTTGTTGAATCTTGTGGTTGATGTCTTGTATGGATTTTTGGATCCACGAGTAGATGTCTCATGAAATGTATTCAAGTTGGGTTACAATCAGATGAGATCGACTCCCAGGCGGGGTCGTCACTTTGGGAAGATGCATGGAAAAGACTGCAGAAGAATAAATTAGCATGGATCAGCGGCCTTTTTTTGGTGCTCTTAGGGATAGGTTGTTGTTTTGGTCCAGCATTCTTGCAGGTCGTTTGGGGTTACGATGACCACACACAAAATCTTGCGTATGGTCCACAACCCCCATCATTAGAACACCCTTTTGGCACGGACTTTTATGGTCGTGATCTACTCGCACGTGTTCTATCTGGAGCTCGTGTGAGTCTTTCTGTTGGTTTGCTCGCAGCTTTTGTCGCTGCTTTTATTGGGACGATATATGGAGCCGTGTCAGGTTATTTCGGTGGGCTTGTCGACAGTCTTATGATGCGAATTGTCGACATTCTCTATGCACTGCCGTATATGTTTCTCGTAATTATTTTGGTTACGATTCTTGGTAAAAGTTTGGTTTTGCTATTTCTTGCTTTGGGGGCGGTTGGGTGGCTGCTTACAGCACGTGTTGTTCGCGGCCAGGTGTTGAGTCTCAAAGAGCAAGATTTTGTTTTGGCGGCTCGAAGTCTTGGAACAACAAATAGAGGCATAATTTTTGAGCATTTGATTCCAAATACACTTAGCTCAGTCATTGTGACGTTTACACTTACCGTTCCTTCGATGATTTTGCAGGAAGCATTTCTTTCTTTTCTTGGTCTTGGCGTACAACCACCCCAGCCAAGCCTCGGAAGCCTCATTAATGATGGAGCAAATCAGATGCTGGTATTTTGGTGGACACTGGTTTTTCCTGGTGGCATTATGGCCACCATGCTCTTTGCGCTTAATTTTCTCGGTGATGGAATCCGTGACGCGTTAGACCCACGGATGAAAACCTGAACCAGAAGATTCTGCAGAGCTAGAAGTGCAAAGTCATGTCACTTTTTCTTTGCGTTTGATTTTTTCTTGGGGCGAATTTTCTCCCAAGAAATGACCTGTGCTCGAGCAGCATAGGCGTCCCATGCCTCAGCCATGCTCTTCGTACGGTTGGCCTGCTCCTGTGAAAGATCATGCTGTTCGGATCGATCACTGGAAATATCATAGAGTTCCCAAGGCTGATTAAATCCAGCGACCAACTTCCAGTTTCCATCTCGAATTGCTCGGTTGCCCTCATGTTCCCAATAGAGTTTTCGATTTGGCAATGTCTTTTTCTGAAAGAGTGGTTGCAGACTCAGTCCTTCAAGGGGAGTTTTATTTTTTGGGTAGTCTGCATCAGCAACATCAATGGCAGTTGCCATAATGTCAATAAGATGACCGGGTGTTCCTTCCATTCGACCAGGGTCAACAATGCCGTCTGGCCAGTGAACAATGAGTGGTGTTGCAATACCACCTTCATGGACCCAGTGCTTGTACTTTCGAAAGGGTGTATTGGAGACAGTTGCCCACGCTTGACCATACCCAATATAGGTATCAGCGGGACCTGCCAAGACACCTTTGCCTTGTCGAACGGGATACCCGTCACGAGTCTGTTTTGGAATCATGTCAACCTGGAGTGTGTCAGCCTTCATAGGAGGGAGTGGCGGTGCTGACGCTCTTGGTTTTCCAATACTCCGTCGGCCCATTCCCTCTGCGCAGCCACCGTTATCTTGCATATAGCAGACCAGTGTGTTGTTGAATTGATTCGTGGTTTCAAGAGCTTGTACGATTTTTCCAATACCCTGATCCATCGAGTCAACCATGGCGGCATAGACCTCCATATTTCGTTCATCCCACGGCCAGTATTCACCGTGCTCACCCCATTGCTCTTCGAGGGGCCAGAGTGTTGTGGAATCCTCCGTCACAAGACCGTGCTGGAGCATCTTTTGATAACGATCTGTTCGAATCGTTGAGTAACCTTCTTTGTAACGACCTTTATATTTTGCAAGATCTTTTTCTTTTGCATGCATTGGCCAGTGAGCGGCAGTAAAAGCGACATACATAAAAAAAGGTTTTGTCTGATCGTGCTCACGAATAAAACGGACGGCATGGTCAGCGATTGCGTCTGTGTAATAGTATGAATCTGGTTTGTAGGAGGGGTCAGCGTAGGGTGAAATCAAGGTGTTATCCCTGACCAAAGTATTTGGATCAAAGAAACTTCCGGCACCGTGAATCGTTCCGTAGAATCGGTCAAATCCTCGCTGGATAGGCCAGTTTTTTTTGTCTTCAGCTTTTTTGGGTGAGAGTCCGTGTGTGACGTGCCATTTACCAGCCATGTAATTCTGATAGCCGGCAGGCTGCAGGGCCTCAGCAATTGTGTAGCAGTTGCTACCAAATTCTCCACGATAGCCTGGGAACCCCCTGTCATCCATCATGTGACCGATACCAGCCTGGTGAGGATACAAACCAGACAGCAAGCTTGCTCGTGTTGGGCAGCAGCGACCTGTGTTATAGAATTGTGTGAATCGAACACCATCCCGTGCAAGTCGATCTAAGGTGGGAGTTTCAATTTCACCACCGTAACATCCGATATCGGAATATCCCATGTCGTCGGAGAGAATCACAAGGATATTAGGCTGATTATCAGCACGCGCAGACCGAGCAAGGCAGCCCATAAAGAGACCAATTGTCAGGCATGCACCGACTCGAAGAAAGGCACCTACGCAGGAGTGTGAAAGTCTGCACTGACACAGTTGGGAAGTTGTTCTGTTATACGCAGTCATCATTTTAAATCTCACGCAAAGGAATATTAAGAGTGTTTAGTGCTTCTGAATAAAAGCTTTTTCTGTGGCGACTGGATCACTGTCATCCCAGCGTTCTAGCCAATTCCGAAGTGCCTTTTGAAGCTTTTGGAATGTTTGCTTATTGCCGTTCGACTCTGCAAGATTCTGAAGCTCGTGTGGATCAGCTTTTCGATCATAAAGAGCCCATTCGGGTCGATGATGAAGACGATGGACCAAAGCCTTGTTACGAGCATTTGGTTGTGTATGAGACCATGCTACCCACGAGGCGGCGACATCAGGGTATTTGTCAGTCTCTCCATCGGCAGTCCACTGAAGAGCCTGCGTCAATGTTACATTGGATGTGATGTCCTGATACTGCGGTGACCAGATCAGGGTATATCTGTCATCACGAATTGAACGAATTGGATAGTTCCGTGTTTTATTATCGAGAATGTTGCAATTCGTAAATGCCCCGAAAGCATATTGATGGACAACGGTGTCGCCACCCGTCCAGTTCGCCCACTGGCTTATTCCATCAAATGTCCACTCATCTGCGTCACCACCAGCTGCCTCAAGAAGAGTCGGTGCAATATCGGCAATCCATGCCATGTTGTTATTGTGTGTTCCCGCTGGAATGACCCCTGGCAGAGCAGCAATCACGCCCACAGACAAGCCACTATCAAAACATGTCCATTTTGAGAATGGGAATGCATTACCCTGCTCTGAGCAAAAAATAATCAAGGTATTCTGAGCAACGTCTTCATTCTCAAGAATTTCCCGAAGCCGCCCTAGCAGTGAGTCGAGGTTGGTGACTTCGGCAAGATGAGCTCCTAGTTGTTGCTTGTACTGAGACGTGCCAATCGCATCATGCGGCGTCTGAATCGTATCGGAAGAATACTGACTACGATCACCATGTGTGTATGGTCCATGGCCGTCGTTCGAAGCCACAACAAGACAGAAGGGGGCCTTTGCACGAACAGCTTTTTGAATGTATGCCTCTGCACGTCATACGGCATCGTCATTTGCATCACGGTCTTTTGGAAGATCACCAAGGTCGTCAAAAGGGTAGGCATCTCGTGGCCCAATATGTTTTTTACCCAGTAATCCAACATGGTAACCGAGTGGCTGTAAATAATGGGGCAAACTTTTGGTGCCAGCAACAGATTTTGAATGATTTGGCATCGCTCCGGTACGCCAGGCACACTGACCACTGAAAAATTCCTGTCGAAACGGTGCACACATCGCAACATTGGCATAGACACAATCGAGCCGCACGCCATCAAGAGCAAGCTGGTCGATATGAGGTGTATGTGCCTGACCATCCCATGGGCCAAGCGAGGACTTATCAATGTCATCGCCTAGAAGAATCAAGATGGTTGGTGGGTCTGCAGCATCTGCTACGGGGTGTAGGCTTCCAAGAAATAACGTGCAGACGATCGAATATAGAAACAACAGGCATGACTTCATAAAATGTTCTCTCAATTTGCGAGTGGCATGACTTCAACTCTTCGAATATTTACAATGCTGCCAGGATCATGTTGCTGGAATGCAAAGTGCCCTTCAGTAAAAGTTTTTGCAAAGTCAAGGTATTCGTATAGCTCATCCCCATTCACAATTACTCTAATTCGGGTGAGGTCTCGACGACGCCACTGATCGTCGCGAACTTCTAACTCATACGTAAACCACTCATTCGGTTGTACGAGATCTTTATAAATGTTTAAGAATCCATAGAGGGATCCAGTACGAATTGGATCCTTATGCGTACTGTCAATTTGGGCTTCATAGCCATCTTTAAAAGTCGGGTTGCGTGACGCTCGAAAATAGAGCCCCGAGTTGCCGCCGTCATTAATACGGACCTCTGCTCGATAGCGAAAATTTTTGAACGGCCCTTTGGTACAGACAAGCATGGAAGGTGCTCCAGTGCCAGTTAAAGCACCATCGATTACCTCCCATGTGCTCTTTTCACTGTAACGTGAATCTACGGCAACCTGTTCCCAGCCGTTGAGCGTCTTCCCGTCGAAGAGAGTAATCCATTCTTCTTCTGCGGCCGCAATACCAGTGCCAATAACCAGGCATATTATGAAAAAGAAAGTAACACGTTGCACGTGGTGTACTTGAAATGTTCTAGTGATAACGTGGTTATAGATATCAATTAACCGATGCAAATGCGAGAGAAAGTTTTGGTAGGTGACCATATCGCGTTCCTAAGAAGATTTTCGAGTGTTGGCTCAAAAACTGGTGGCATCTATTTTTTAGTGAGTTCGTTGTGGATTATACATCTGCGTCGCATTCCACACGTTCATTAGACCATAACGCAATTTAGATACTCAATGTTATGTGCCGATAATATTATTCCGTTTTAGGTGTGACTTGTGGTCATCCATTTTCCCTTACCTTAGGCATGAATTTGTAGAGAAGTTAAAGGGATGTAAAGCATCAACACAGGATACCAAGCAGTTTATTTCCTGCTTGAATTATTCATAGAAACATTAAAAAGTTTTTTGGAATAGATATGCTCAAGTCACTAAAAATTTTGGTTGTGATGAAACAAAGATCAACTGCTTACGGGAATATATTTTGTGATAATGAATACTTTTTGTCATGCAAAAACGCATGTTGTAAAAAGATAGCTTGCAAGATGATGATTTTATTAATCACTCTTTCAATTTATGGTATGTGTACTTCAGAACTACTCATGGGAGAAGAGTTGTCTCAGGCAGACCAAGAAGTACAAAAAGAAAAGCTTATGCCCCTTCAGGATTTTATAGGTGGTTGGAAGGGGGTGGCGATGCAGAAGCTAGGTGGCAGTTCGCGTTGGTCAGCAGAGTCTGAGTGGGCATGGTCGTTTGATGAGGGTGTACCAGCCATTGTGTTTGAGTTGACGCCTGGTCGTTATTTTACGAGCGGTCGCATTGTTCCCGGAAAAGAAGACAATATGTTTGTGCTTGAGGCAAAGCATACTGAATCAGAAGCAGTTGAAACCTTTACAGGCTTTATTGATGAAAATCAGCAACTTG
>JAUWWJ010000013.1 GCA_030616935.1 Planctomycetaceae bacterium | reverse complement strand
TCAATACGATTACTGAGAGAAACTGGAACACAAGACCCCCCAAGGTCTTCGCGGACAAAACGGATCCCCGAACCCGCTGGACCTGGGCGTAATTCGACACGATTCTCAACGCCACTCCAATAGCCTTTCCCGACTACTTGTGCTGGGCGACAGAGGGTTTGCTGCGGTCGACGGTTCACTTGCTTTTCCACCGCGTGATTACCCGTGGAGACGGCTCCAATTGCAGCTTCCAAAATAGCAACCCGCCCATTGGCGAGAGATGAACTAATCTGACTGTCAGGGATAAGTCTGTTGAATCCCAAACAATCCCTTGTTCCAGCAGGAGAAACAGCGGGACTCATTGAGAGTCACCGCTGCACTCCATACTGACAATACGTTTTAACGACTCACAGGCTGTTGACCAGGAGCACTTGCCACTGAACCCGCGTTCAACATCCGCAAGACATCCGGCGTGATATCAATCGTCTTGTCGTAGTAGACAAGTGGCTTGGTAATCCCACGAAGCACCTGCTCACGATTTCCTGAATCCACAGCGTCACCGTCAAAGCGGTGCACAACTGCAATCCCATGCTCCTGAGAAAATTTCGTCACCGCCTGTTGAATTTCACCAAACACCTCATGGTAAACGGCCGCCTCGCGGTCCATGAAGTCTTTCTTCTGAAGCTGGCCATTCACGTTGAATTCACCCTGGGCCTTGGCGACCTCTGCTTCAAGTTTTTTATATTCAGGTGTCCCTGGATTGAAACCCTTCAACTGCTCAACGAGCCCATTGATACGGTCACGTTCCGCTTTAAGACCATTTTCAGCCGCCATAACCTCATCCCGCATCTTGTCCATCATGGACTTGAAGCGAGTATGATTTTTGAAGATATAGCCCACATCAATAACGGCTTGATGAGTAGCTGGGGGACGAGCTGCGCCCTGAGCCTGAACAGTGTGTACGGGAAGACTCATAATCATGCCGACAAACAGACCGATTAAGCTTCCATGAATAGCCAAATGTCGCTTCACGAGATGCACTCCTTGCGTAATTGTCACGAGAAAACCGCCTAACCTGACGCCTTTCCGGCACGTTCGCGAGAACAAATATCGTCGAACGATGACGGGATAGTGGCAGGCATGGCAATACGGCTCAAGATCAATTCAACGCTGAAAAAACAGGCGTCAGCGAGGGTCGCCGAGCGTCACCTGAAGCGTCACCTCTTTACCATTCCGAAGAACAACCACAGAAACCGCCTCTCCTGCCTTGTGTTTACGAAGAGCACTGTCAAAATCTTCGAGCCCCGTAATCGCACTTTCAGCTAATCGCACAATGACGTCGCCACCTTCGAGACCAGCTTCGGCAGCAGGTGACTTTTTTGAGACCCCTGTGATGGCATAGCCACCACCCGGCTTTGCAAAATCAGGAATACTGCCAAAGTAAGGACGGTCGCCACCACCTCCCATGAAAGGCTTGCTCGCGACTTCAAGATACGCAGGAGGTTCGATCGCCGTCGCCAACTCCCGAACAATGTTAGCCACCAGAAGACTGATTCTCGCCATCCCGGCGTAATTTACTTTATCAGCCGTGTCGGTTGGACGGTGATAGTCCGTATGAGAACCTGTAAACAGATGAAGTACTGGAATCTTTCGAGCGTAAAAGCTCGAGTGATCACTTGGACCGAAACCACCCGGCTCCTTGGCGACGCCAAAACCGCCTTCAGACGTAAACTGATCTACAAGCTTATCAAAACCTGTGCCTGTTCCTGTTCCGTGAACGATCACTTTGTCATCAACAAGCCGCCCAACCATGTCGAGGTTGACCATCGCAGCAGTTCGCTCCAACGGCAGCAGAGGATTGGCAGCGTAATGCCCGCTTCCGAGCAGGCCTCGTTCTTCGCCAGCAAATGCAATAAAGACAATGGTTCTTGGGAAAGGACCTTCTGCCTGCAGCTGTCTTGCCACCTCTAACAGCGTTGCCGTACCACTTGCATTATCGTCGGCTCCATGATGTATAGCCCGGGTACCCGGTGCGAGTGAATTACTATCTCCATATCCCAAATGATCATAGTGAGCGCCAAGAACAACCACATCTCGCTCACTAATTGTACCGTCAGCGAAACCAACACCCGGAATTACACCAACAATATTTTCAGCATCTGTCTGCTGCCGCTGAATTGTTACCTCTCCTTTCAAACGCCATCCGGCTAGCACCTGACTCTTCGGCTCAAGTGTGCGATCGATCTCAGCCTCAAGGGTTGCAACCGACGAGCCAGTGGCTCGCTTAATCACATCTGCTACAACACTTCTGCTTACTTGAAGTACCGGCATTGAACGACCATTCTCACCACCGCCAGCACGACGAAAGTCCATCAGGGCATCTGGCTCAGTGGCAGACGCATCGTTACAAAATACAACCGCACCCGCCTCGTGCTCTGATGCATTCGCAATCTTTCGAACTAAGGCGGCATGCTGTGTGGCTTGATTTCCATTAAAAACACTGTGGGGGTTTTCCTTCTGAGGCTCCTGCCGAAGGACAATCACCGCCTTGGAAACCGCACTTTTGTCAAGCGGCTCATAGTCGTCGTACTCTTGTTTTGGTGCAGTGATCCCATAGCCAGCAAATACTAACGGCAAATCAAACGCCCCACTCCCGCCACCTGCCAGTGGCGTGAATGTTTCTCCCAACTTCAGTGGTAACAAAACTTCCTCGACGCCATCCTCTGCCATCTTTACGATCTCGGCATGATTTGCCTGCTGCTTTGGCAGAATGGCCTCCAGTGTCATCACAAATGACTGCTCGCGCACACCGTCGATTGAATCGAGCCCTATCTCATCGAACTGCCGACTGATCCACATAGATGCATCGCGTATTCCTTTTGTACCGGGCCCACGGCCTTCTCGTTCTGGCGCAGCGAGCCAGGTCACGTCAGCCCGCAACCGCTTTTCCAAGGCGTTGTCGGACTGATCCTGCGGGGACTCCGCCCACAAAAAGCTTGCCGAAAGGAAACAGATCACAATCGCACGCCAACACGGACGAGATCCATTTTGCTCACAAAAACCAAACGTAAACCACCTATGATTCACCGCAAAATAAGATGCTTTGAGCGTGTCAGCACAAGCGGCAGAATGAAAGCGTGCCGAAAACAACTCGTGGCAACACCTCGTCTTTTCACGGAATACAGTACGAATACTCCTCATTAGCACCATTGGCAGACTCATTGCGATTCTCCGTTGCGGCAGTAATCCAGCCAGTTCATACAACTACGGACATATTTTAGCAGTGCTGAGAGATACCGTTGAGTCTTTTTTAGTGAAGTCCTGTCCGTACCAAGCCAACTGTATTGGCGTATGCTAGAATGCAGTTGAAGGGGCCATGAGCATACAACAATTTGGGAGACAATTCGTGCCCTCGCTTTACGTCATTCAAGGCAATGGCCAAGGAAGTCATTTTGACCTTGCTCAACTTATTTCCAGCAGTAACGAGCAAGTAATCGGGATTGGTCGTGAAAAAGGAAACGACATTGCCGTTGAGGATCATGAAGCCTCTCGCAGACATGCAGAACTTCGAAAACACAACGATACGTTTTTTCTGACCGATCTCGACAGTTCAAATGGAACCTTTCTGAATAACGGCCGAATCTCTGAGGCAGAACTAAAATCAGGAGACCGCATCCAGATTGGACGCACGCTTTTCCTGTACTCACAAGGCGAGAGTGGACACCCTCCATCTGCCAACGTCGAAATTGTTGGAACAGAATCTGGTGATGACGGGTCACGAATCATTGCTGCTTTTCCAGATACATTGGGGCCAAGCCTTCCACCACTTCCCCAAGATGACACGCAAAACCACTGGCTTGCTCAGGCCCAAAACAACCTTGACGTGATGTATCGTACTGCTCTCGCAGCAAGCCACACGCTCGACATTGATGACCTTCTCGACAGAATACTCCACCTTGTCTTTGATTGGGTAGAGGCCGACCGGGGCTGCATTATGTTGCGAGAAGAAGAAACCGGCCAACTCATCACCAAAGCGCGTCGAGATCGTGAGACTGGTACAAAATCGTCAATGACCATCAGCCGCACCATTCTTGACTACGTCCTCGAACGTCACGAGGGTGTTCTTACAAGCAATGCTCAGGGAGACGATCGGTTTCGTTCTGGACAAAGTGTCATGCGAACTGGTGTTCACGAAGCCATCTGTGTTCCGATGCAAGGCCGGTACGGTCAAATCGGTGTTCTTTATGTGGACACCCTTACCCCATTAGGTGAGGTAATGGCGTCGGGGGGGCAGCGGTTTAGTGATGAACACCTGAAACTCATGGTTGCTATTGGTCATCAGGCGGCACTTGCCGTTGAAGACACAACATACTATTCGGCAATGGTTCAGTCAGAGCGGCTGGCCGCAGTTGGACAGACAATCGCAACACTTTCTCATCACATTAAAAATATTCTTCAAGGAATTCACGGCGGGAGCTATCTCGTCGAGATGGGTCTAGACAAAAACGACCTCGGGGTAACTGATAAAGGCTGGGGAATTGTCCGGCGAAATCAGCATAAGATTTCTTCTCTTGTGATGGACATGCTTTCCTTCAGCAAAGATCGAAAACCTGAGCCAAGTCCGTCAGATATTCCTGCGCTTCTCGCTGATATAGTCGAAACAGTGAAGCAGCGAGCAGAAGACGGTGGTATCTCTCTACGCAGTCAAGCACCAGACAACTTCCCTATGCTGCTCTGTGACACAGAAGCCCTCTCGCGAGCCATCTTGAATGTCGTAACCAATGCCATTGACGCTGTCGAAGAACAGCCTGACGGAACAGTCGATATTACAACTGAGATTGACGAGAAATGTGAGGTCGTCCGGATTCGTGTTACCGACAACGGGCCGGGAATACCAGCGGAAACGTTGCCAGATATATTTAATCTTTTCGTATCAACGAAAGGTGCAAAGGGAACCGGGCTAGGACTCACCGTAAGTAAAAAAATCCTCCGAGAACATGGTGGTGATATCTCTGTTGAAAGTACCGCTACTCATGGCACGTGCTTCACGCTATCTTTCCCACTCCTTTTTAGTGAGCAGACTGCCGCTGGCAATCGGGGCACGGTCACAGATGTACCGCTACCCTCTGATTTTGACGCTTCGGTAACGCCCTGAACACGTTCCTGAATATCAGCAGTTACGACACTGACGCATACTTCCGAAGCCCATCCAGCACACCCTGGATATCGGATGGAAGTGGTGAAGAGAACGTCACTCGTTCCCCAGTTACAGGATGATCAAGTGTTATCGATTCAGCATGAAGTGCCTGACGACCGAGAATTGCGGGACTGTTCTTTGGCCCGCCAAAAAATTTCGGTTCGATAGAGGACCGTCCGCTATAGAGTGCGTCGGCGAGCACAGGGCACCCAATGGCGGCAAGATGCACACGAATCTGATGTGTTCGGCCAGTCTTTGGAAAAACCTTAACAAGTGCTGCGCCCTTGAATCGTTCGAGAACCTCAAATCGTGTCACTGCGTCTCGACTGGTTGAATGGCTACTCCGAACAGCCATCTTTTCCCTTTGGTACGGATGTACGCCAATAGCCAAGCGGATTTCATCCCGATCGAACTCCGGCTGGCCCTGTGTGATCGCAAGATAGGTCTTTTGTACTGTCCGCTTTTCAAACTGTTTCGCAAGCATTTGATGTGATACATCATTTCGGGCAACAACAATGACACCGCTCGTATCTCGGTCGAGACGATGGACGATTCCAGGTCGCGTTGGGCCTCCGGCCTGCGAAAGACCTTCCCGATCTATGGCCTCCGAAACGTGACGTTCAAGATGCCATTTCAGCCCACCAGCGAGCGTTCCTTTCCAGTTTCCCTTGGCTGGATGCACCACCATTCCTGATGGCTTATTCACAACAGCCATTACCTCATCAATAAACAAAAATTCAAGTGGCATCTCCTCTGCTTCAGGACCACTGCGGGGAGGCTCTGGGACAGTGAAACAAACGACTGCCCCTTCTTTTAGCTTGAGAGATGCTTTTGCTGTCACACCATCGACGCGTACGGCACCACGTTCAATTGCCCGCGCAAGGTACGAACGACTATATGCACGAAACCGTTGACTGAGCACCTGATCAAGCCGAACACCAACCACTGCATTATCGGCAGAAAAAGATACTTCATCACCCGGATTGAGCATCGAGTCTGTCAGGTCGCTATCCAGTGGTCACTCCTCTGGTGAACTTTCAGGAGCAGATGAGGGCTTCGCCTCTGTTTCCTGAGTAGATTTCTTGTTCGTGCTTCCTTTTTCCTTCTCTGGTTCGACCTGCTGCTGCCCTGCATCACTCGATGTATCTTCTTTCGAAGCACTCGTTTCTTCCGGTGCTGCATTTGCTAGTCGTTGCTCAGCAAACCAGTTGTAAAATTCTCTTGTTTTATCCTGAGCAAGGTCTTCTGCATGCTCTGTAGCAAGATTTGCCATGGGGCTTGCAGGGAATTCATCCGCAACAGCCTCATAACCACGACGAGCCTGATCCAAATCTCCGAGGCTTTCTCTGGCTTTTGCCAGGCCCATCGTTGCTCGCTCTGCAACCATACCGGTTGGTCGCTGTGACAAAACATCTACATAGGCTGCAGCTGCCGTCTCAAGGCGTTCCCGAGCTACGTCGTTTTCAGGATTCATCTTTGCGAAAAGAAGATCTGTGGCCTCAGATAAGTTTCTATCTGCCAAAATGAGCTCAGACCACTGTGCTGCCGGCGTACCAGGATAACGGATAATAACCTCCCGGAACCCTTCCTGATCACCTGTTACCAGTGCAGACAGACACGTATCCCAACTTTCAGATCGAGTCGCCTCCCATCGTGAGGAAACAAAAAGACCGACTAACACCAGAACAAGAACTCCTATCGCGACAGACAGAATCGGTGTTACGTAAGGACGTAAACGCTCAGAAAGTTGCTCCACACTATCGGCAAGGTCATTTTCCCGCAGTTCGTGCCGACGTTCCGACTTCATCTCACACTCCATTCATGTAGTCTTGACTGCTTGTACCGTCGCTCGGTATTCACGCAAACCAAATAATTATTGCCAAATAGACGCTTCTTGAGGCAAAGCGTCAAGGCGACACCAGCAGTGTGGTAAAGTCCTGCCATGCCGACAACCTTGCCCACAAAACAAACACACGTGAATCGCCGACCAGACCCGCATCGAGGCCTAAATCCCGCGCAAATGGACGCCGTTCGGGCTCCTACGGGGCCGCTTCTTGTCCTCGCTGGTGCAGGAACAGGGAAAACACGTGTCGTCATCGCCCGAATACTACACCTTGTCCAACAGGGAACACCACCGGAACGAATTCTTGCTGTGACCTTCACCAACAAAGCAGCTCGCGAAATGGTGCTTCGCATTGGTGGAAAATTCAAGAAAAAGCGATCGTCGCAGACCTCATCGAAAGACAACTCACCAGATCAGAAACCTGAGATTTCGACAATCCATTCGCTCTGTGTCCGCATCCTCCGTCGCCATGCAGAACATGCCGGCTATCCAGCACGGTTTGTCATCGTTGACCGAAGTGAACAAGAAACGACTGCTCGTCGTGTACTCAAAGAACTGAAGGTAGCCGAGGCGACACTACGACCGGCTGACCTTCTTGCCCGAATAAGTCAGTGGAAAAGCCGAGGTATTCGAGCCGATAACGTTTTCGATACGCTTTCTACTGATGTAGATGATTCATGGGATCTCGCGGCTGCGGGATATCAACGATATCAACGACTCATGCACAGTGTTGGTGCCGTTGACTTCGATGACTTGCTTCTTGTTGTTGACCAACTTTTTGATAAACATGAAACAATTCGTCAACAAGAAGCACGACGCTTCGATCATGTTCTGGTTGATGAGTATCAGGATACGAGCGGTATCCAGGAACGCATCCTTTCCGCCCTCGCCCGTAATCATAGAAGCCTCTGCGTTGTTGGTGATGACGACCAATCAATTTATGCATGGCGGGGGGCACAGATCTCACACATTCTTGATTTTCCGACACGATGGCCAGGGGCCACCGTCGTACGGCTTGAGGAAAACTATCGATCTACGCCTGAGATCATTGAAGCTGCCAACAAGCTCATTGAGCGCAACTCACGTCGCCATGACAAAACCCTTGTGTCCAAAGTGCCATCTGGACTGAAGCCAAGCATCGTGCAAGCCCAAGACGAAGTTGACGAAGCCCGTCGCGTTACTGCAGATGTCGAAGGATTGCTGAGAGAACGGTACGCGCCACAAAACGAAATGGCCATTCTTGTTCGAACTGGCGAACAGACTCGCGTTTTTGAGACTGAATTACGCCACCGCAATATTCCGTATGAACTTATCGGAAGCCGTTCTTTTTTCGACCGGCGAGAGGTCAAGGATGTACTGTCTTTCCTTCGTCTTCTTGTTGATCAAACTGATGACCTCGCACTTTCAAGAATCGCCAACGTGTCACCACGTGGTCTTTCATATAACGCAGTGGAGAAAGCTCGCAAAAAGGCCACCGAGTCAGGAGAAAGCCTCTGGTCAACACTTCTTGATCTCAGCAAAACCGGACAGTTGTCATCAGCAGCATCGGCAGGTGTTGATACGCTTGAAAAACTGATTGGTCTGGGTCCAGCCAACACCCACGGTGGGACAACCGCGGCAGAGACGCTTCAACATGTTCTTAATCAAGCAAATTACCGACAGTACCTTGAAAAGGAATTTGAAGATGAGAGGGAGCAGGAAGCACGTTGGTTGTCGGTTGAGGAAATCGTCAACGGTCTCGCGAGGCACGAAAAAGATAACCGAGACACTGACCCGGCCACAGTCGTCCAACGATATCTCGATGACCTGATCCTCGAAGTTCAGGAAGCCGAGCGTTTTGAGGACGATAAGCCAAAAGGAAATACACTTAAACTCATGACGCTTCATGCCGCAAAAGGGCTTGAGTTTGACTGCGTTTGGATGGTTGGCATGGAAGAGAACCTTTTGCCGCATATCCGAGCTGCGAATGAAGGACTCTCCGCAATCGACGAAGAACGACGACTTTGCTACGTGGGAGTGACACGAGCCCGAAAGCGTCTTGTTCTTTCGCTCGCCCTGACACGAATGAAGTGGGGAAAAGCCAAACCCTGCAAACCAAGCCGCTTTCTCTACGAACTAACCGGTCAATCAGAGAAATTTTCCGAAGGACCTGCGAAGGCACGAGAAAAAGTTGGGGCAAAGCCACGAACACGTCAGGCACCACGTTGAAGGCAAACGACCAAGGCCTACGCGACGTTTATGCTCTGCTGCAACAAAGACGTGGGTAGGGAATTTTGCTCACCCTCGAAGAACATCTGGCAACATTCCAATCAGGTTCCAGAGCCCACTCTTCCCTGCCGCGATAGCTGAATACATCTCTGCAACTCCTCCAGCAAGCCGCTCTCCCTTCGTATGCCAAGGAAACCATGGCGGCGTTGGCCAAACCCGCAGCGGTGCTCGAAGAATCGAATTTTGGACCAAGGGCAAAAAGTTTGGATTATGAACATACCCCAAACCGCTTTCAGGAGCCTCAAGAGTACCTCCTGGAAAACCACCCCAGGGAATATTCGCTACCGCATATGCGAGCGCTGACCAGGCGTTCACGGCAACGACCCCATACCGCAGATGCTCTATCAACAGTTCGACGCGAGACTCATCATGTGTTGCCATTCCATCGGGACGCGTCACACTTGCTGCGAGGTTTCCTGGTAGGTCATGCACAACATGAGAGACAGCCACACAAAAATCTTCGATCGTCTCTCCTTCCACAGTTGTCTCAACCGCAATCGGAATAAACCATTCCCGAGCGAACCAATGGGGGTGTGACTCTCGATTAACATCTCGAAGGAGCTTCGGCTGCAAACACTCGTCCGGAACCGGATCTCCTGTGGCCTTTCGGTGGATATCTGCAGCACCCGGATACCATGCTGGTCGAGCTGGCAGACTTCTTAGCCGTTGTTCAATGCGATCAAGAAAACGTTGCCGTTGGGCCCAGTGTCGACTCGTTAAGACAACTTTTGTCGCAATACAATTAAAAGACGAATTGTTTGCGATCGA
This sequence comes from Planctomycetaceae bacterium, assembly GCA_030616935.1. Next base: position 2,717 of record JAUWWJ010000013.1, on the reverse strand, counting down.
TGCCGCGATCTGGTCTGCCTGAAAACAAAGGTCTTTCTCTGAATAGTTTCCGGGAATAACAATCCATGGCGTGACATTGCCAAGCTCACAGGTAATAGACTTGGTACGCAGCTTACTTTTATTACTTGAAACAACGTTTCTAAATGTTTCCTCTCCTCCTGTAAGGTGCATCGCCGTCACTTCCTGAGTACTGATTGCATCGCGTGCAAGTGCTGCACCGCCCACGACAACACGGAGCAAGTCCGCCTCTACAAGTGGGCTCAATGCAGCCTGTAAAACCGGCGCAAGAGAGGCCTGTACCGGATGAAGCTTGAGTAAAACAGCACGGCCATGTTCAAAGATTTGACTCACAGCATCCGCTGCGGCCAGGCCCGTAACATTCCCTGCACCGAGAACAACAGCGACCCCCTCTGCATCTGGACTCGGTCGACACTCCTCCTGCCAAAGCTTCATGAATGTTTCGACACTACCCGTATTCGCACAACGAACAGTCGCTCGATGGCCTCGAAAGATCGTGGGGTCGTAAAGTTTGCACACAGGCAGGACGTCTAGGGCTACAAATGAAGACGGCGACCCAAATGGTGACTCATGAATTCGATTCTGTCCGTGCGTCATCCGAGGCCTTATGGACGCATCAGGAACGCCGATTTTGCCAATACTTTGTAGCGCTTTAGCAGTGAGGAACAAAAGACGTAACGTCGCGATAGGACCGGTTGCACATTCCTCTGCCCGTAGCACCGAACGAAGGCGGTCAGTGCATGCATCCTGACCATCAGGACCTACTGATTTCATTGCGACAGCAGCGCGAACCCAAGCCTCCGATTTACTTCCAATTGATTGAGCTGTTCTCATGGCGAGTTCTGCTCGTTCACGTGGGGCGACACTCCTCCAGCGATCCGCTGCATGCGATAATTGCTGACATTCAGAAGCAATATCAAAACCAGGGGGCATCATGATTTCCTTGTTGTTTTCGTATGGCAAGCAGACCTGCTTCACGGAAGCACGTGAGCAAGATAGACACATTCGACGTTTTCACTGAACTGCAACCCATTAGAGAACTATATGCCTGAAAAAATTCCAGTATACGGAACGTTTCCGGTGAACATGTTCGCACTATTTCCCAATGCAGTGTCGTGAAAAGACCCGGTCGAGAATGTCTGTTCCTACCACGGCGCCTGTTACCTCACCGAGTTTGTCAATGGCATGACGGAGAAGGACTGCAAGCAACGCTTCATCCGGCGGCAGACCATCACAACCGGTCATGCTTTTTTCAGCCTGAACAAGTGATTCACGTGCTGATGTAATTCCTGCACGAAGCCGGATCGTAGCAGGTGTCGCTCGATTGAGTAATGAAACCTTCTCGAGAATCCGTTGCCTCAGGCGGTCAATTCCAACACCCGATTTCACACTTGTCAAAATGTGATCCTGGGGTCTGGGCATTATTTTTTCAGCCTGTTGTTGGTCAACACGAGTTATGACATGAATGCATTCAACGTTGGTCCGACCAGCCATAGCAACGGCAGGATCTGCGTCAGCATCATGACATGCGACAATAACATCTGCCCGTTGAATCTCTTCCCGGGCAACTCGGTCAGCTTCCATCCCTACCTCACGCTCGCCCGTGAGACAATCAACGGTTTCCGAACGCCCGCCAATGCCTGCAAGATCAACAAGAAGGCACGACACGATCCCTGAAGTGTCGTACAGCTCGCCAGCAATCCAATCACGTGTTGGTCCCGCTGCATTTTCTACGAGTGCAGCGTCACGACCAACCAAATGATTAAAGAGGCTGCTCTTACCGATATTCGGTGCACCAGCCAGAACCACCCTCGGCAAACCACCCTGCCCTCCACTATCACGACCGTCTAACTGATGCGTAACACTATCCAATTGTCGGCAGACATGCCGAATCTTTGGCATTATTGCGTTGTGAGTAGTATCAGGAACTGGAACAGCATCAGGCGCAAGGTCATCAGCAAAATCAATTGCTGCTTCAATATCAGCAACAAGATCAAGCAGGTATTCCCGTAGTTCCTCGACTGACCGACCAACGCCTCCCGCCATACGGTCGAGTGCCTGAGATAATTCCTGTGGCGTGCGAGCATCAACAACGGCGACAACTGCCTCCGCCTGAAGCAAGTCGATTTTTCCCGCAAGAAAACTCCGTAAAGAAAACTCTCCACCGCGTGCCAATCTCGCTCCGAGCCGGCAGGCTTCCTGCACCAAAGCCGCTTGCAGGGGGGCCGAGCCAGGGAGTTGCACCTCAGCGACTGCAGATCCTAATGGCCCAGCAGGGCCAGGCCAAAATAGCATGGCAACAGGCAGCTCTCCCCAAACCAATCCAAGTGATTCGGGATGAAATACCACATCTACCATCTGTGCAGACTGCTGCAGATCGGGCAACTGAAGCGGTGATCCGTCAGCAGAAAGGAAAAGATGGCACAAAACACCACTGAGGCCGTCTCCTGCAAAACGCACAATGGACCGTGCAGATGGCTGGGGAGCCGTTGCTGGAGCAACAATAAGATCAGTCGTGGAATCCATGACAACCAAACTGTAGTAGACAGTGATGAGAAGCAGGAACCAAAATGGAATAACCCGGATGAACGCAGCTTACAGTCTATCGGCGTTTTCGACGCTTCCGCCCACCTGAGGATCGCTCACCTGGTTTACTACTGACTGCATCTACTATGGTTGGCCCTCCTGCCCCAGCAAGT
>JAUWWJ010000268.1 GCA_030616935.1 Planctomycetaceae bacterium | reverse complement strand
TGAAGCCATATCGGTCTTCGTCACGCTGAAGTCTGGCGAGCCGGATGAAGCATTGAAGAAAGAGTTGCGGCAGCATGTTCGTCAGCAAATAGGCGCGATTGCCTCTCCTGATGACATTCACTTTTCTGCATCACTCCCTAAGACACGTAGCGGCAAGATCATGCGAAGGCTTCTTCGAGATATCGCTGCTGGTCGCGAAACAGTTGGTGATACGACAACCCTCGAAGACTATACGGTCTTAGCGAATCTCCGTAGTAGTGATGAGTAAAAGCCTTTCACGTCTTCTTTGTTTTTGATCATGCGGGTATGCCCCCGTGTCCTTCATTGATTTAAAGTGAGGGACGTGCGGCGAAAACGTCCTATAATTAAAGATCGTAAGACGTTTTGTGCAAAAGACATATTCTTTGAGTCAATACAAAGGTTGTGTAGAGAACACCGGCTGCCCATTTGAATTAAAAGTATGAAAAACAGGATAAGCGTTCCCCGGCCTCTCCCAATGTGGATTCCACTAATTGCCATCCTTGGTGTTGTTGGCGGGCGTCTTTCTGTTCAGGCGGAATCAAAAAATAGTCCTAAGCCAAAAAATGTCCCCGCGCATATTCAGAGTTTTCTGCAAACCAGTTGCATTGATTGCCATGACGGGCCTGAGGGAGAGGCTGGCTTTGACATAAGGAAAGTTCTGTCAAACGGAATCGATCTTCAAGAAACAAAACATGATCCACCGTGGGTGAGAATTATTGACCGAGTCGTGTCGGGTGAAATGCCACCACGTGAAGCAGACCAACCGAACACAAAAGATCGCAGTGAGTTTGCGTTACAAGCAAGTCAGTGGTTGCAAAAACTTCAGAAGCAGCGTGATCGTACCTATGGTCGTGTACGTGCTCGTCGATTAACACGACTGCAGGTCGAGCGTTCGTTACATGAAATTTTAGGGATTGATATCCCACTGGCTGAAAAATTGCCTGAAGAGGGTCGCCCTCGTGGTTTTACAACGGTTGCTGAATATCAGACCATGTCTCATCATCATCTTGCCCGACACCTTGCTGTGGTGGATGAGGCACTCGATGAAGCCTTTCGTCGTGCCCTTGACCCAGGCGATGAGTGTTCTAGAGATCTTGAGCCGCGAGCTGTCGCACGCTCGAATCCAAGAAGACGTTGTCGTGAGCCTGAGATGCTGAAAGGGCAGGCTGTTGTCTGGTCTTCAACAATGGCTTATTACGGTCGTGTACCAGCTACGGCTGCACCAACTGATGGCTGGTATCAATTCCGCATTTCCTGCTCTGGAATAAATGTCCCTCAAACAGATGGCATCTGGACGGCGATCCACTCCGGACCATGTATTTCTACCGCTCCTATTCTCACCGCAGTGAAAGCCTTTAAGGTCAGCGAAACTCCAACAGTAGTGGAATTAGAAACATGGTTGCCAAAAGGGCATATGCTCGAAATCCGGCCTCAAGACAGTACGATTAAACGCGCTCGTTTTCGTGGCGGTCAGGTTGGCGTTGGTGAAGGAGAACCGCAAAAAGTTCCTGGTATTGGTATCGATGGAATAAGGATGAGGCAGGTCCATCGGTATACGGTGAAAGACGTGCAGCAGAGGCTGTTTGGCTCGGTAGAGCTTGAAGAAACGTCACGCAATCGGTTTGAGCCCGTACCGAAGAAACCGCGACAAGTACTTGCCGAGTTGATTCATTCCTTTTCGAAGCGAGCCTTCCGGCGAAATGTAGAGCAAGAACACATTATCAATGCGGTAAGCCTTGCCTCGAACATGCTCTCCGAAGGCCGATCCTTTGTTGCATCACTGCGAGCGGGATATCGAACAATTCTTTGTAGCCCAGAATTTTTATATCTCAAAGAGAACCCAGGTGTACTCAATGGCTATCAGATTGCCAGCCGTCTGAGCTACTTCCTGACTGGATGTCCACCAGATGACACACTTCAAGCACTTGCTACAACGAACAAGTTAAGAGATGCAGGCGTACGTCAACATCAAGTGGACCGATTGCTTGGATTAGGTGATAAGAAAAAAATATCTTACGTGGGAAGAGAGAGCCTCGCGAGACAGTTCGTCAAAGACTTTTCAGCGGAATGGCTCGACCTTGATCAGATGGATTTTACTCAGCCGGACCGAAAATTATATAGGAACTACGATCCCATTGTTCGAATGGCGATGCTTGATGAAACACATGAGTTTCTTGTTGACATGGTCTTGAAAGATCGTCCAGTGAAAAATCTTGTAGCAGCTGACTACACCTATTTGAATAGCCGACTCTGCCGATACTACAAGCTTGAACAAGACGTCGGCCAAGGAATGCAAAAAGTCGATGTCTCAGAAGTTTCTCATAGGGGTGGCTTGCTGACTCAGGGGGCAATCCTGAAGGTAACAGCCAACGGCAGTACAACGTCACCAGTTGTTCGAGGTGCGTGGGTAGCCGAGCGGATCTTAGGCATGAAGATTCCACCTCCGCCTGAGGGTGTACCTGCTATCGAACCTGATATTCGCGGAGCGGCGACTGTACGGGAACAGCTTGCAAAGCATAGTAATGATGAATCATGTGCAAGCTGTCATCGCCAGATGGATCCTTTTGGCTTTGCAATGGAGTCATTCGACCCAGCTGGTCAATGGAGAAGCCATTATTTAGCCGTGAAAAAAGGAAGAGCCAAATTAGGTGCAGAAGTTGATTCCAGTAGTCAGCTACCAGACGGACAACATTTTGCGAATATCGATGAACTCAAACGAGTTCTTGCCTCACAGCCTGAAAAGATCGCTCGAGGTCTGGCGTCGCATCTCATTGTGTACGGAACAGGTGGCGAACTGTCTTTTTCAGACCGCCAGGCAATCGACCAGATTGTTACAACCGCTCAGGAAACCGAGTACGGATTTCGATCACTCCTGAAATCTGTCGTCACGAGCCCACTTTTTGTTGAAAAATAGGGGTATAGGTCGTTTTGAGGAGTGAAGGGCATAACATGTCATAAGAAGACGACATGGTGAAATACCTAGTGTTCAGGCGGAAAAATTGTGTGCCACCAAATCAATAGTTAGAACAGTATTCAGTAGGAGAATGAAGGTGACGCTGCGGGCCCATTTTGATTTTCAGCAAAAACTTCATCGACGCACTCTTCTTAAGGGGGCAGGCGTCTCGATGGCGATGCCGTGGCTCTCGGCGATGGACCCATCTTTTGGGGCCGCAACAAAACAAGTGCCGAAGCGGTTCGTCGCAATGACTCTTGGTCTGGGCCTGCTCGCAAATAATTTGAATCCAACTCAAACAGGTCGCGAGTATAAGCCGTCTGCATATCTCAAAGATTTTCATGATTTGAAAAATGATTTTACAGTTATTTCAGGGACTTCCCATCCGGGTGTTGGAGGTGGGCATCGTGCAGAATCGAGTCTCCTGTCTGCTGCACCGATGTCAGCAGGAATACCTTCGGGTAACTCAATATCAGTTGATCAGTTGTTAGCGAAACATCTTGGCCACGAAACACGATTTCCTTCACTCGTTCTGGCATTGTCCGGGAGTAATAGCCCGTCATATACCGAGAACGGGGCAATGATTCCAGCAGAGTCGTCTCCTGCAAACCTTTTTACAAAACTGTTTATCGCGGATTCACCAGTTGACAGACGTCACCAAATGTATCGTGCTCGCGAAGGGCGCAGTATTATGGATGTCGTTGCAGATGATACCCGTTCTCTGAAGCGACGCGTGGGTGTTGGTGACCGAGATAGACTTGATGCATATTTCACAAGTGTTCGAGATCTTGAAAAAAGATTAGCGTCAAGTGAGGCATGGGT
>JAUWWJ010000429.1 GCA_030616935.1 Planctomycetaceae bacterium | reverse complement strand
CTGGTACGTTCACAACATACGGTTCTGCAGTGGGCAAGGTTGGCAACTTGTTGCTTGAAGCTAATCAAGGTACTGTACCACAAGTAGATGCTGCAGATATTTCAGATACTGCTACAGGTGGATCCAAGGTTAATGATCGTAATATTGGCTTTAGTACTCCACACTCAGGCAACGTCTTTGGAGTTGCAATGGCTGATGGATCAAGTACTTTTCTTAATAGCAATATCCAAAAGTCCACTCTAGCTGCCATGTGCACTCGTAATGCATCTGACACAGTTGGTGACCGTTAATGGTTAGTGTTAAAAAGATTTTGTAGATTGATAAGGGAGCCGGCAAATGCCGGCTCCCTTTTTTCGTACTAGACTTGTAGGAATCACCAACATTCCTCAACACCATGCTATGCAGGCCATACACCCCATACCTTCTCAAAGGACTCCCGGCACATTTGTCATACAAATAGCAACATTCAACGAAGCTGCTTCGATTGGTTCGCTTATCCAGGCAATTCATACGGCTGTTCCGCGTGCTCATATACTCATCATTGACGACAATTCTCCTGACGGTACCGCGCAAATCGTTGCTCACGAGGCTGCAAAGAATGAACGTGTTCACCTTCTTTTACGCACTGATCGTCGAGGTCTTGGAACGGCCACGCTTGAGGGGATTCAGTGGGCACAGAAGAGAGGCGCTGAAGTTGTCATTCATCTCGATGGTGACTCAAGTCATGATCCTGCTGATATCCCACGTCTGATTGCAGCACTCACGCCACCAGAGGAAATGCCATTTGACATTGCTATTGGGTCACGAAAGGTACCTGGTGGAAACACCATCGGTTGGTCGGTGAAGCGGCACGTCATCAGCTGGCTCATATGCTGATTTACACGCGTTATCCTGCGTGTTCCTGTTCGTGACGCATCGAGTGGCTTTCGTGCTCTTCGCATGGAGTGCATCACACGTATTGATCTCAATAATATCGCACCCGGCTACGCTTTTTTTGAAGACTTTTTGTGGCGGGCCCATCGGGCAGGGGCTCGCATGACAGAGATTCCAATAACCTTTACCGATAGAACATTTGGGGAAAGCAAAGCGAATGGTATCGAAATGCTTCGAGGCGGACGTGATCTGATAAAACTCGCGGTGCGGACCTGGCTCATGTTCTGATACAGAACTCTGGTACAGAACTCTGGAAAACTATCGCTCAGACTCTGTCAGCTGTCGATAATATTTCAACCCTGGGATAAAAAAGCAGCCACCACTTACCAGCCCAAAGAGAATATGCTGAAACTGAGGAAGACCACACATAATCAAACCTGTGGCAAACAAGCAAATTGACTGGATATAAAAAACGCCAGATAAAATTCCTGCTTTGGCAAAGAACATGAGTCCCGCCAGTAACGCAAGAACTGGTGAGAGCTTCAGTACGGGTAAGCCGAGGAGCTCCTCGACGGAAAAAAGCAACATACTCGCAATCATTGTACCGCCCCAGATATGAGCAACTTGTCGTTCAACAGCCGTTACGGGGCCAGCTCTATGCCGTAGCGCCCAAAAGATAGGTGCCCACAAGGCAAGACCGCCCGTCCACAGAACGACATACGGCCAACGACTTTCGACCCCCTGCCATGCAAGTACATCTGTAATCACTGACAGAATTAAAACCACAACAGAATGCCACATCCAGAGCAGTCCCCAATTCTCCAAGACAACGGCATGATGTGTTTCTCGAAGAAGTCGGGAAACAACGTCGAGGACTCCTCCTTGACGGGCAGCAATTGGCTCACTTGCCAGGAAAGCCCGAAGATCATTCGCTAGGTGAGCTGCTGATGCATAACGTAGATCCTGTGGCTTTTGAAGCGTCTTGAGGGCAATCATTTCCAAATCACGATTGACCTGACGGTTAATTGAGCGAGGGAGCGGTGGATCAACCTCCAGTACAGCGAGTAATGTGTCCATCGGACTCGATGCCTGAAACGGCGGTTTATCAACAAGCACTTGATAGAGGATTGCACCGAGACTCCATACATCGCTAGCCGGCCCAACGTCTCCGCGACTCCCAGCAGCCTGCTCCGGCGACATATAGCACGGAGTACCAAGAATTGCTCCCGTGTGTGTCATTGTCTGATTTCCTTCGAGCCGTTTGGCTAGACCGAAATCAGACACATGCGGCTTACCCGCCAAATCGATCAGAATATTCGATGGCTTCAAATCGCGGTGAAGAACTCCCTTGGAATGTGCCGCCTGAACAGCTTCAGCCACGCGAAGCAGTATCTGTGCGCCCTCTCTTGGAGGAATTGGGCCAGCTTGTAATCGTTTTGCCAGCGTTGTTCCTTCGATATAACGCATTGAGTAAAAAGGGTGTCCTCTGTATTCACCAACTTCAAAGATGGATACGATTCCAGGATGATCGAGTTGGGCAGCCGCCTCAGCCTCACTGCGAAATCTCGTGAGATCTGCTGGGCTTGCGAGGTCACGACGCAAGAGCATTTTGACT
>JAUWWJ010000164.1 GCA_030616935.1 Planctomycetaceae bacterium | reverse complement strand
TGCCGACAAGTATTTCAAAGTTTCCATCTTCATTCTTCTGATAGCTGTCGTACATATGGTAGGCCGCGATATCTACGTCTCGGCTCATCAGGGCAGGTAAAAACCGTCTGAATTCAGATGCGTCGGGCCCAATGTAGGCGAGGTCAGGTGCAGCAATCAGGAGGTCTGTTAGGTGATTGGCTTCTAACCGTGGCTGTATAAATTGTTCGATAAAAGTCTTGAGCCGCTCTGGTTCCCAGCGGCAGGTCTGGGTTCCCTCATGAGACCAGTTTGACTCATTCTGTATACCGACAGTCGTCACATTGATACCGAGGCTTCGATAGAACTGTACCCTTGAAATAAGTTCATCGGCCCACTGTTCCATTCGGTCGTCTCGGAGAATGTATTGCTCCGTTCCATCTATTTGTTCAGCGCGAAGCCAGTACTCGGGTTCGAGTTGGTCCGCAGAACGAGGCTGCCAGAAAGTCAGAAGTACCTGAAGTGATGGATTGACTGCCATCCCGCGCTTGAGGAGAGCGACATTGTGGTCAGTCAAGCCGGCTTTGGTAACCTCTCCTTGCACGCGAATGATATTCGCATTGAGCTCGCCAAGTGTGGCCTTGAGTGCTTTATTATCTGCCTTTGTGCCCCAAAACGCTACCGATCCCCCAAATCCATCAATTGCCTGACGTCTGCGTGACACACCGGTTTCGATTTGGATGGTTGTTGGCACTGGTTGAGTGGCAGATGTGGTTTTAAATACAGTATTCGCATCAGCTTCTTTCATTCTCTTATGTAGTTCGGTCTCTGCAGCTGCTAGCGATTCTGTATACGCTGGATTATCCGCGCAGTTTGTCACCTCACCGGGGTCTTTGCGAAGGTCTGTGAGGACACGTGCTCTCAATGTCCCGGTTTCATTGTGAAACCACTCCGTGTAACGAAAATTCCTGAAGCGAATGCTATGTCCAAGGGACTTCCATGCCGGATATGAACTGTATGAACTATATCGGTGCCCAGATTCTGGACTATCGAGGAGGGCACGGAAGCTTCGTCCCTGGCAATGGGTAGGTGTTTCAATGCCGGTCAGGTCACAAAGAGTTGGATAGAGATCAATCAGCTCGACAAGTCTGTCAGTCGTCAAGCCGGGTTTCATGCGAGGGTCTCGCACGATGAGAGGGACGCGGGTGTCACATTCAAAATTCGTGTGCTTGCACCACGACGAGTGATCACCTAGTTTCCAGCCGTGGTCGCCCCATAGAACAACAATTGTATTGTCGGCAAGCCCTTTCTCTTCTAAAGCATCAAGGACGCGACCAACATTCGCATCAACAAAACTAGCTGCTGCGGCATATCCATGCAGGAGTTTTTTATTTAGAGATTGTGGGAAATCTTTTGGGCCATCTCCAACATAGTCAACGTACCGCTGCATCTCATTTGCTTTGGTAAATGCAGCATCCTCCGGCCACTTTGGTGGTCGTCCACTGTTGGGTGGCATGGAAAAACTCTCACGTTCGTAGAGGTCCCAGTATTTTTTTGGGGCCACAAAGGGCAGGTGTGGCTTGGTGAATCCAACGGCAAGAAAGAATGGTTTTTCTCTATCATTTGCCAATTGATCAAGGACTTGAATCGCGCGTGCCGCGCGTTTTCCATCGATGTATGTGTCATCCGGAACGTCAGCAAGTTCCGTCATTGGACCTTCAGGTGGAGCATGTTTGCTTCCTTTTGTTTTGTCTTTGAGTGCTTGTGTTACCAAGTCCTTGTTCTTTTGCAGAGCATATTCGCTGGTGCTTATATCAATCCATGTGTTCCAATTTTCAACATCGGTTGCGGGGCCGCCGTTGTGCCCGTGATAGATCTTGCCCATGCCAATTGTTTGGTATCCATGCATGCCGAAATGCTGGTTCATAGTGACCAGATTTGGGTGCCGTTCGCGCCATCCGTTCACATGAAATGTCTGCTCACGAGTGTTTGTTGGGTAGAGGCCTCCCATCAGCGAAAGTCGAGATGCGCCACAAACAGCCTGTTGGCAATACGCGCGATTGAATTGCACGCCGGATGCTGCGAGCTTGTCAATATTTGGCGATATCACATGTTTTCCATAACACCCCAGTTCAGGCCGCAGGTCATCAATTGCAATGAATAGAACATTGGGTTTGCTGCTTCGAGAAGAGACGGGCGTTAAAGTTGGCTTCCTACGAGCTTCTGTAGGGGGCGTAATTGGTTTTGCTGCAGTAATCACTTTTGAAGCGACCGGCATTTTTTCCGTTGAAGAAATTGTGTCCAAAGTAAGTGGCTTTGAGAGGTCTACTGAACTGCCACCCACACGAACAAGATATTTCCCCTTCGGGAGCACGCGTTCCAATTTCATGTCATGAAAAAAAAGGTCATCAGCTCGAAGGGGGATAGTGATCTGCTTCGATTCACCTGCTCGGAGCGTGGTACGTGCAAACCCCTTGAGTTCCAGTGAGGGTCGGGCAATGTCAAATTCTTCACCTGAAACGTAGACTTGCGAAATTTCTGTTCCTTCGCGTTGACCAGTATTGGAGAGAGTGAAGGTCACATCGACTGTCTGCGCTTCTTGGATTGTTGCACTGGAAAGAGAAATATCGGAGTATTGAAACGACGTGTAACTTAATCCGTGCCCAAATGGATAAGCAGGTGTTCGGGGAGAGTCAACGTAGTCGAAAACCAGGGAACTGCCATGCTGGCTGTAGTGTGAAGGGATATGACCAACTGTTCGGGGCCACGAGAGTGTGAGTTTGCCGCCCGGATATGTTTTTCCGAAAAGAATTTCTGCAGCCGCAGTGCCCGTTTGCTGACCGGCATAGTGTGCAGTCAGGATAGCAGGAATTCTCGATGCGGCCTCCCCAAGAACAATTGGTTTTCCATTATTGAGAATAAGAACTACCGGTTTCCCGGTGGCCAATACTTGTGATGCGAGTTCCTGCTGGGACGTCGTCAGTTCGAATGTCGTTCTGTCGCCAATATGATTTTCTCCCCAGGCTTCACGCGAGAGAAGAACGTTTTCACCCAGGGCAAGCACCACAAGATCAGAGTTTTGAGCTAATTGGACTGCCGAACGGATACGCTCCTGATTGTCTTCGAGACTTGCATAATGTATTTCGTCAACATAACGCCAGTTCTTGTACGAGTTTCCAGTGTCATTTGTGGCTATCTGACATCCTTCTGCATGCTTGACTGTGGCCTGGTTTCCAACGTAATCACGGATACCTTCGAAAAGTGAAACTGTTTTTTGTGGCATACCAGAGTAGTTGCCGAGCCTGCAAACGGCAGCATTTGGTCCGATGACAGCAATGTTCTTATGGATGCCTAATTTAAGCGGCAGAAGGTTGCCCTCATTCTTTAGTAAGACGATTGATTGACGTGCTGCCTCTGTTGCGAGTGAATTTGTTTCTGTTGAAGCGGCGAGCTTTTTGGCCTTCGCTGCATCGAGAGCCATCGGCGCCTCAAAAAGACCGAGTCGAAACTTTAGTGAAAGCATCTCACAAACAGCCCTATCAATGAGTGTTTCGTTTACCTGTCCACTTTTCACCAATTTCGTCAGGTGTTTGTATCCAAAGGCATTTGGGAGTTCTAATTGAAGTCCTGACTCCAATGCCATTTTTCCAACATCAGCATCAGTGGTTCCAATTTTCTGATACCAGCGGACAAGGTTCAGACCCTGATAATCTCCGACAATTAATCCGTCAAAACCCAGTCTGTCGCGTAGGACGCCCTGAAGCATCCACTGATTGATATGGCAAGGGAGTCCGTCAATTTCATTAAATGCGGCCATGACCGATGCTGGCCGGGCATTTTTGATGACATATCGAAATGGTGGGATTTCAGTATCCAGAAGATGCCTCATCCCGTTTGGGTAGGGCGACCTGTTTCGTCCTCCTGCCGTGCCAGCATAGCCCGCAAAGTGTTTGAGTGTGGCAGCCACGTGGTCGGGCTTAATTGTTCCATTGTTTGATCCTTGCAGACCGCGCACCATCGCTACTCCAAGGTGCCCAACTAGAAAAGGATCTTCTCCAAGCGTTTCATCGACACGACCCCAGCGAAGTTCACGTGCCACATCAACTACAGGTGAAAGAACATGGGCAACACCACGAGAACGCGCCTCCTGTGCCGCACACGAGTAGATTTCTTCAAGCAGAGAAGGGTTCTAAGAGCAGGCAAGTCCAATCGGTGCAGGAAATGAATTCGCCTGAAATTTCATGAAGCCATGAGCAGCCTCATCGTGAAGAATTGCCGGGATGCCGAGTCGCGTTTGATTTCGAAAGTATTCTTGAATTGCGGTATAATGACGCATGTCTTCGTCGATAGAGAGGTTATGAAGGGGCCCGAGTTCGCCAATGCCATGAGGACATTTCTCGGCATAAAATTCGGTTCTAAAAACAGAGCCCTCGCGTTGAAGCTTTCTCTCGTCATGAAACCACCAGCCTGTAATCTGGGCCACTTTTTCTTCAATCGTCATTCGCGACAGCAGATCAGCAACCCGGTCGATATCTGGTAGTGACGCATTTTTATATGTCGGTTGGTTTGATTTGGTGCTCTGTAAAGGTGTCGTCCGTGGAGAGAAGCCAATAACTTTATGTGGGTGATCGGCGGCATTTATAAACGTTTTCTCAGCCATCTTTGTTTGCCACTTTTGCTTAAGAAGTGGAGCGGTCTGAATGCACGTTTGCCCCCATCCATCCCACATGTCTTGACCGTCCCAATCGGCATTGATGTAGGAAACCGCTCGGATGACATCTTTATTGTCTTCAATGTGTTGGAAAAATTCATTGAACCAACCAGACCAGAGTCCTTCCGGATCTTCCTTGTCAAAGTAGTGTCCACGTGCTGTTGATTCTGCAATGAAAACTGGCTTTTTGAGTTTGCGGGCATAGGCAAGAGCTGGGGCGGCATCACCGAACTTTTTTTCATTGCCCCACCATGAGTACCCAATCCAGTCGTAATATTCGGCGCCGGGGTCATACTCTTCGAATTGTCGAGGCTTCACAGTACTCGAAGAGGCGAAGACGGTTGCGTAGTTTGAAAGATTTCGCTCGCGAAGGGCATCCACAATACGGCGAAACGCTTTTTTGAAACTATCGG
>JAUWWJ010000250.1 GCA_030616935.1 Planctomycetaceae bacterium | reverse complement strand
CTCTGCAACGGCTTCAGCTGGATCGATTGTTGCAAGTATGGTCCTAGCGACTTTACGCACTGCAACATTGCCATCACGAACCAGCGCACCAACACAGTTTTTCAGCGTTGGGTCATTAAGGCTGAACAAAGCTTTGAGTGAGGCTGCACGAGCACCTGGCTCTTCTTCTACATCGTTCACTCTTGTCCATAACAAGTCGACCGCCTCTTCGACCTCAAAAAATGTTACCAATCCAGCGGCCTTGATCTTTACTTTTTCAGTCCCGGAAAAAAGCTCCTGAAGGTACTGCGAAAGATGTTCAGTGAAATCGAGTGGAGGCCTCTTTTCGACCGGACGATATTGACCTGAAAGACGATCGACATCCGATGGATTCTTCCATGCCATCAACGCGTCCATGGCCTCAACACGGATCTCCTCACTTACCGCCTGGTCAGCCGCGACTGCAAGTACCTTCTCCGCCTCAGACAGACCACCAATTCGAAAGGATGCTGCGACAGCATATCGTTGGGCAATATTGGTAACGTTCCGGTTGCTCCCTAATCCAGCAAGACAACGTATCGATCCTTTGTCTCTATTCTCGTATAGCCCACGAGCAGCTTCTGCCACAACTTGAGGATCCATATCACTGAGGAAGGCTCCAAGTTGTGGAGATTGCATTCGAGTTAAGGCAACAACTGCCCCAAGCCGTACTGGCTGACGCATGTCGGACACGCATTGAACCAACTGATCTGCCGTCGCGCAAAAAGACAAAGACGAACAAACAGCACACCGAAGAACAGGATCAACATTATTATTGCTAGCAAGAGTATCAAGCAGTGCAGGAACCGCTTGTGCCAGTGTTTTTTTCTCGTGGCGGGCGATTCTCCCTAAAGCAATCGCAGCCGCAGCCTTTTCAGCCGGAGAACTTTTACGTTCATCTTTTTCAGTTAACGCCTCGATCAAATAAGGAACAGTTGATGAAAAATGCCCGTCGCCAAGAACGACAATCGCATTCCTTCGCACCTCAGCATGAGAATCCTTGAGTAATGAAACGATCGCTTGGCAATTGACCGTTTTCTTTCGAGACAGTTGGCCCAAACCCCAAATTGCATGAATTCTTGCCAGGACGTCACGACTGGCATCAGTGCATACCTCAAGCAATGATTTCAACGCCCCACGATCAGCAAGAGTAAACTGCGCTCGCTGGCGAACACGTCGATCGTCATGTTCAAGCAGGTTGATAAGTTTGATGGTCGAAAGTTTCTCAAGGCCAAACTGCAACAGTTCAGCAATCTCTGTAGATGCCTCTTGGGATGATGACGTAACCCGAATAATTCTGCCTTTACCTGTACCGTTCCAGCCACTTATCCAGTCAGAGATATACATACTCCCGTCAAATCCAAAGTCCACATCTGTTGCAAGAACACCTTTGACGAACCACTCGCTGTCTTGTAATGCGAACCCTGCACCGTGTTTCTTAACCGCAAAAGACCGAATGCCGCTCAGTGCTGGAGTTCCATAAAAATCAGCCAAAAAGAAATGATTTTTGTATTGTGCCGACAACCCTGTATCCGGGTAGGCGACAAACCCGGACGGACCATCGGCCAGATTTGCAACAGGCGGAAGAATAGAAGCCGGCTGCACAGCGGCAGTCTTTTCATCACACCTGTAGGGCAACCAGATTCGCTCTCTATTCCATGGCCCCCGATCATCCAGGTATTGATAATACATTCGCCAGCCCGAATCTGATTCCGGAAGTACGTAGACAAGCCTTGCCAGATCACCGGAATCAGAATTATTGTCTCCTGTGAAAAGATTCCCGTAGTCGTCAAAAGCAAGTTCCTGTGGATTACGAAGGCCATAAGCAAACTCTTCGAGGCCTGAACCATCTCGCTCACACCGAAATACAGCACCACAATACGGACGGTGCAAGTGATTCCCTTCCGGCGTAATCACGTTGTAACCACGGTCTCCAATACTAAAATAAACACGTCCGTCGGGGCCAAGCGTGAGCCCGTGCATGTCGTGACCACGAAATGCAACCCGGACGCCATATCCGCTGTGCAATGTTTTCTTGACGTCAGCAATTCCATTGCCATCAGCATCTTTCAACAACCACAAATTCGGAATGCATGTGTAGTAGACATCTCCATTGATTGCCAAAACGCCTGCACCTGTTCCGTCTTCAATCTCATTAAATCCATCGGCAAAAGTAACTACCTTGTCGGCGACCGTATCCTGATCCGTATCAATAAGCAATCGCAAGCGATCTTCAAATTCAGAATAGTCATGCACTTTTTCACCCAGATGCTTACGAAACATTGCCAACCGATCGGCAACACTTTGCGCTGCAAGATCATCTTCAAGCCACACAAGATGTTTTCGATTATCTTCGACACCTTTTCCTTGGCGAAATGTTTCGCAGACAAACACTTGCCCCATCTCGTCAATTGAAAAAGCAACAGGATTCGCAACCAGCGACTCATCTGCAAAGACGTCCATATGCATACCAGGAGGCAACTGGACGATTTCTGTGACTGCTATTCCGTTTCCTGATTCACTGCCTTCTGTAGTTTTTCCTTCACACAAAAACGACAGGACGGAAACGAGCACAAAAAGAATCGAAGAGAGCAAAAAGCCTGTATGATATTTCATCTCAATACGGTTTATGTCGAGGGACAGATAGGAGTCACACTATGAAAACACACCGCTCCAAGTTTACCATTTAAAGAATCCCAAGAAAAAATCACCGCATATAAGGTCCGAAGAACGAATTCGACGATCTTATCCAACACCCCGACCTGCCGCATACACTTAAGCGGTATTAAGGTGCTCTTCTCGCACAATGCGAACTCAATGAATCAGTTAAGACAGGCAAAAATCTTCGCCACAACGTTATTCATACGCATTCTGTTTTCTCACCCGCCACTTCCTGCCACTTCTTCTGATGCACGCGTCAGTAATGCCAAGACAACGTGGCTTTCTGTACTAGAAACCAAATACTGTACCGAACCATCGCATAGCAAAATATTTACTCCGCCGGGATGGTCAGAAAACATGGGTACATTGGGTCCAGCCTCCCAGACTTTCACTGGTGGTGGATTGATCAGTGAAACATTTCGGTGCGAGTGGCCAACATAATTACAATTTAGCCCCGATGCCCAAACGCCTCTGGCCTGCCCACCACCTAAACCAACACCCGACCATTCAAAAATTAGGATTGTCTTGGAAAGCCCATCCGTAATCCATTGGTAGGGAACGCCCTTACTCAAATCACTGACCTCGCGAAGCAAGAGCACCCCAGTGTTGGATGGATAGGGATTCCCGTGGTGATCGAAATAGTGTGCTTCGTTCGGATTGACACCAGAATTTCCTGAGTAGTCTATGCACGCCATTCCATAAAAATCGCCTGACTCACTGATTGTGTCGTCGTGACGAGACGACTCTTCCCGAGAAACACTTGGGCAAAGATATTGCCGTATCTTTGTTGTTGTTGCTCTATGATTTACGGGTGAACGAAAATCGGCATTCATGAACAGACGAGTGTCGTCTGATACAAGTTCGGCATCTGCCACCGGTTCCCACGTGGCCTGACGATCAACATGATCCATAAACTCAAGAAAAAAACTACTCCACGAAACAGTTTTAAAGTTTCCTTTTTGAATTCGCCCGGGCGGCATGTGATCCCGATGCGATGAAGCAAACTGGGCAGTGGCCAGGCCAATCTGCTTCAGATTATTTTGACATGAAAGACGTCTACCGGCTTCACGAACTCGCTGCACCACAGGCAGTAGGAGCACTACAAGAAGTACGACGATGGCAGCGACTACAAGAAGTTCGATGACCGAGAATCCTGCCCAGCTCTTCTGTTGTGTAGAAGCCGAAAGCATTTGGCACCCCCGTAAATTGTACGCAGCATTCAACAAGCAGGCTCGGGTTCACATTGATGGTTAACGATTTGTACAGTTCGTGGGAATCATTCCAATCTCTTTCGTTTCTGGCTTAAAAAGTAGCCGCATCTGGCTTAT
>JAUWWJ010000377.1 GCA_030616935.1 Planctomycetaceae bacterium | reverse complement strand
GAGGTGATGCGGCTTCAGCGAGGTCGTCATGAAGTGAAACTCATGGTGAGGTATCCGCAGGAAGAACGTCGAAGTGTTGCGACACTTAACGATGTTCGTGTGACGAGTCCGGACGGTGTCAAGCGGCCTCTGGATGAGTTAGCGGAGATAGAAATAAAACGAGGCTATTCAGAGATAAATCGCTTAAGTCAGAAGCGGTCTATAACGGTTGTCGCTGATATCGATGTCGCAAAGAGTTCGCTCACAAGTGGCCAGATTACCGGGGATATGGAAAAACGACTAATGCCAGATTTATTGGCCGAGTACCCACTTGTGAGCGTTCGATGGGAAGGAGAGCAGGAGCAAACTCAAGAGAGTCTCCGAAGCCTAGGGGTGGGTTTTATTGTTGCTCTGTTTGCAATGTTTGTTCTTCTCACAATGGAATTTAAGTCGTATTTTCAGCCGTTATTAATTATTGCAATTATTCCATTCGGGTGTGCGGGAGCAGTATTTGGCCATGCTTTGCTTGGGATGCCTCTAACTATATTTAGTATGTTCGGTCTTGTTGCATTGGCTGGTGTCGTTGTGAATGACTCCATTGTTTTAATAGATTTTATTAATCATCGTGTTCGGTCTGGCATGCCATTGTTTGAGTCCCTCCGTGAGGCAGGGCGATTGCGATTCAGGCCGGTCTTTCTTACGAGTGTAACGACAATAGGAGGCCTTTTTCCGCTCATGACAGAGACGAGTTTTCAGGCTCAGTTTCTCGTGCCTATGGCTACGTCACTGGTCTTTGGTTTGGCGGCTACAACATTGATTGTGCTTGTTCTCGTGCCTGTCATGTATTCATTTTTTGGAACATCGGCGCAATCGGTAATGGATGAAGAATCAGATTGGCAGGAAGTAGACGCAGAGTCGGCTACTCATGCCGTGGCCTAAGATTGTGCCATTCTCTGATCAGAGCAAGAGGTTCAATTGATAAGCCACCAGAGCGAGTAGGCTCTATCGGAGATTCCATGGAGTGAAGAACACCCTATCGGTTACAAAGGAAGTGGCAGACGTCGCCGTCTTGCATGACATACTCTTTGCCTTCAATTCGCAATTTTCCTGCAGCACGAATTTCTTTTTCACTGCCAAGGCTCTCGATGTCTTCTACGGAATGAATTTCCGCTCGGATAAAACCCTTTTCAAAATCTGTGTGGATGACCCCAGCAGCTTGAGGAGCTGTTGCGCCTACTGGCACGGTCCAGGCACGAACCTCTTTTTCACCTGCAGTAAAGAAGCTTTGTAGCCCAAGGGTTGCGTAGCTGGCTCTGGCAAGAACAGCTAAGGCTGGTTCACGTAATCCAACATCCGAGAGCATCTCGAGACGGTCGTCGTGGTCAAGTTCAGCAAGTTCAGCCTCAAGTTTTGCGCACACGGCAACGACATCAGCGTGGGCAGAGGAGGCGGCTTCACGAACTTTTTTTACCAGTTCACCAGTTCCTTCGAGATCGGATTCATCAATGTTCGCTACGTAAAGAATGGGCTTTGCAGAGAGGAGACCAAGTTCTTTGATAGCCGCTTGCTCTGTATCTGTGAGTTCCAGCGTTCGGATTGATTTCTCTTCTGCGAGATAGCTTTGGCACTTTTTTAGTACATCAAGCCGGCTCTTTGCTTCCTTGTCCTGCCCTCGCGCGTTCCGTTCTGCCTTGGGTAAGATCGTTTCAAAGTGCTGGAGGTCGGCGAGCAATAATTCAAGTTCAATGGTTTCCATGTCAGCAACAGGATCAACCGTTCTGGCAACATGGATCACGTCTGGATCATCGAAGCATCTCACAACTTGTAGGATTGCATCGACCTCACGGATGTGCGCAAGAAACTTATTCCCCAAGCCTTGCCCTTCGCTTGCTCCCTGCACGATTCCCGCAATATCCACCAGTTTGAGTGCTGCAGGAATTACTTTTTGCGTTTGCACGTGCGCTGTAATTCGGTCAAGCCGTTCGTCAGGAACGCTGACCATGCCCTCGTTGGGTTCGATCGTGCAAAAGGGATAATTCTCACTTTGTGTTGCCTTGGAAAGAGTTAACGCGTTGAAAAGCGTGCTTTTTCCAACATTTGGCAGGCCGACAATACCAGCTTCCATAAATGTTACGAGGTGGCAGCTGCCGCCCTTTCTCCACCAAAGATAGTTCTTTTTGCAACAACCCACCAACCCGGCCGATCAAGTCCTCTGTACGGAGAGTCTTCTGGTAGGTGTTGAATGAGATACGTATGTGCTCCTGCCAGGTTGTGGTACGGAAGCGAAGGAAAAAGATGGTGCAATGCGTGATAACGGATTGAAAACGGAAAGAAAAGGAGCGTCAGTGGGTCATTCCGTGTGAAATTACATGAATCAAGAATGTGTGATTCAACGTCGCTTGTTTCTCCATCTCCATCAAAGTGGTGGTCTGCAAGTTGCCGCATCTGATTCATCACAAGTGTTGACAGACCAAGCAAATAAAGAAGTGGGATACGACTTAACGGTGCAGCGCCTGTAAAAACAGCAAGTGGGATAGCAGCTGCTCGAACAAAGCAGAGCATTTCCATTGCAGTGATTACCTTTCGGTCGAAGTCGTTGATTTGTCGTTTGTATCTTAAGTTCAGCGTCAGTGAACTGCCCCGTTCGAGTACAAACTCACGAAGTCTTGGATGCAAGAAGCTTAATGGTGCGAGTAAGAAGCGGAGGAAGACGATAATAGGATACGCCATTATGAATAGGCTATAGCACAAGACGCTTTTCCAGTTGCCTGCTTCTAATACGTTGGCAACGTATTCTGGATCCTCGGGAGTTCCATACATTCGCTGGCTATGATGGTCACGGTGATGTCGAGTGAAAAAGCATGAGGGTGTTAGTGTGAAAACACCAACGAGTAGGT
>JAUWWJ010000419.1 GCA_030616935.1 Planctomycetaceae bacterium | reverse complement strand
TCTACAAACCGAATCAAATGAATACTACGCCCCGGTTCACGGTACTCGTTATGCCGTGATCAACGGAAGTGGTAATAAAATTGAACAGGAAACAAGCCTCAAACTATCAAAAGGAAAGTCATTCCATGTGACGGTCTGGGCACGAAGTATCTTTGACGAAAATCATTCGCAACAACTCACCAGCCCAACACAAGACTATCCAGACGGCACAAGTGAAATCTCACATATTCGGCTGGAATTACGAATTGGTAATAAACCACTCGCTGAAAGTGAAGTAGCCATAAACCCTGTCGAAATACTTGGTGGACCACAAGAGTTTTCCAACGACGACGGCGGCAATATCTGGATTGACGGAGGGTATCGACATGCCTTTAGTGAGAGCCGATTTGTGCAGAGGTTGGAACTTGACCCCATTCATGATCCCTGGGAAATCGCTCCAGACTTTGAAGACTACCAGCGGGCACAGGAAGACCATGGTGCCGTTTGCCCTGTCATCGTGAGAGACAGAAAACTCTTGTATATCAGCACCTTCGAGGATCCGGAAGGTGAACGAGAAGAATATCACGCCATCCAATACATCGAGCCGACTGGAGAAGGTGCACCAAACTATCATTGGCCAGCAGCACCTCCTGAGAAATACGAGAATCTCGTTTTATCACATGCTGGCGATGAAGATATCATTGCCTTCGATCCGTATGTATTTTTCGATGAGCTCGACCAAAGACTTTGGATGGCTTGGGGAGGGAACTTTATAGCAGTCACTGAACTAAATCCAGAAACCGGCCTTCTACTCCATGAGCAGGAAAATCCTGAAGTAATGACTCATGAAAAAATTCATGCAAGGGTTGCCGACCGGGCTACGAACCAAGAAGACGTGTGGACAGGCGATAACGAATGGATCGAGGGTGCCGCCATCTACCGAAAAAATGATTTCTGGTATTTGTTTGCGAGCTACGGCAGTCTCATGACTAGCTACACCATCCGAATGGGTCGCAGTCGTGATCCAATGGGGCCGTATGTTGACAAGGACGGCATACCCTTAACTCAGTTCGACAAACAAAAGCGACGTTTCGGAAATAGCTTCTTCCTCGGTGACGATGGGGCACAACTCGTACCAGGCCATCCACACTTCTGGGAAGAAGACGGACAAACATTTGTTGGATACGACTACAGGAAAAGTAAAAAAAGAGTTAATGGGACTGAAGAATCTCCTGACATCTTTGGCATCCGAAAGGTGTATTGGCAACATGGCTGGCCAACGACCTGGATACCTATTTCCGTCAGCATCTCGGCTGAGCAATACCCCAACCTTCTTGAAGAACAAATTATTTTGTCAATTGAAAATACTGGTGACGCTGACAGCGTGATTGCTGTCGATAATATTTCATGCAGCAATGTCGCACAGAACAAATGAATCCCTAGCACTGCAACGTCCAAAGAAGACCGGAGCCAGCAGCACAAATAAATGTGCCTGCATGGTGCAACAAACCCTTCGGCTCTCAACAATCTCTACCTTTTATTCGACATGTGCACTGCGTTTCTTTTCCTCTACAAGCGCACCGAGATAGGCCACAAGATCTCGCAGTTCTCGTTTTGACAACTGCTGCACAAGGTCGGCAGGCATACCAGAAAGACCGGCCTGCATTTCATCAATTTCGTCTTTTTGAAGTGTTATCAAGTCACCGTCTGCGTTCTGAATAACAAAACGGTCAGCCTCTTCTCTTTTTATAACACCGGATTGGACCCGTCCCGTTGCCATCAAGAATTGGACAGTTGAATAACCGGTCGAGATCTTTGCGCTTGGCAAAACAATAGACTCAAGAAGATGCTCCGCTGTCTTTTCTCGACCGACTTTGGACAGGTTGGGCCCGACATTCCCTCCCCGCTCGTTGACCATATGACAACGAACACAAGTAACTTTTTTATTTTTAAAAAAGACTTTTTCTCCACGCTCTACATTTCCACCAGAGAGGCACTCTCTGTAGTTCCCCAGAGGATCTCCCGGGTTTCTTTTGTCTTCTATTTCACCAGCGGCATCCGCAAGAGACTTCACACCTCTCTTTTTTGCTGCTTCAAGAAGATCCAGCGTTATAGGAGAATGTGCATCTGCTGTCAGTTGCAATCGAAGGGCCTTCAAGAGAACGCTGTCTGCTTTCGTTGAACTCAGTTGACAAAGCATCTCAATGACCTGTTGCTGTTCGTCAGTCGAGTCACCTTGAAGCACATACTCCGCCTCTGCAACAGCTTCAGCTGGATCGATTGTTGCAAGTATGGTCCTAGCAACCTTACGCACTGCAGCATTGCCATCACGAACCAGCGCCCCAACACAGTCTTTCAGTGTTGGGTCATGGAGACCGAACAAAGCTTTGAGTGAGGCTGCTCGAGCACCAGGCTCTTCTTCTACATCGTTCACTCTTGTCCATAACAAGTCGACCGCCGCTTCAACCTCAAAAAATGGTACCAATCCGGCGGCCTTGATTTTTACTTTTTCAGTCCCAGAAAAAAGCTCCTCAAGGCACTGCGAAAGATGTTCGGTGAAATCGAGTGGTGGCCTC
>JAUWWJ010000151.1 GCA_030616935.1 Planctomycetaceae bacterium | reverse complement strand
GCGACTCCCTGTCCAAGCCCAACACACATCGTAGCCAAGCCAAGACGAATCTGACGATCTCGCATTGCGTGAATAAGTGTTGTTGAAATGCGAGCACCACTTGCTCCGAGAGGATGTCCAATAGCCAAACTGCCACCACAAACATTCACCTTGTCGTAATCAAGTTTTAATTCTTCGATACACGCAATAGCCTGAACCGCAAAAGCTTCGTTTAATTCTAAGATCTCAATATCCTGCAAGCGAAGTCCCGAACGATGAAGCACTTTACGAGTCGCGTACACCGGCCCCATACCCATCAAAGCTGGCGACACACCAACAACCGCTGTGCTTACCACGCGAACCAGAGGTGTGAGCTGATGACGACGCGCTGTTGCTTCAGACATAACAACCATTGCAGCGGCTCCGTCACTCAATGGAGCACTTGTAGCAGCAGTGACACTCCCTAGTTTTGGCAAAAATACCGGGTTAAGTTTCTCCATTGCTGCAAGGTTTGCATCAGAACGAATCGACTGGTCACGATCTACGAAAGCGAGGACGCCATTGTCATCCAAACCCTGGCACTGAATAATCTCATTTTTAAAAAATCCTGCATCTGTTGCTTGTGTTGCTCGACGATGACTTTCAAGTGCATATTGCTCTTGTGACTTGCGACTGATACCACGACTCGAGGCGAGAAACTCGGCCGTCAAGCCCATTGAAAGGACCGCACGACTCGACCTTGAAAAAGCTTGAGGATGAAAGTTGATTTGAGAATTCATTGGAAGGCGTTGCATATGCTCAACGCCTGCAACAACATGCACATCTTCTGCACCAGCTACGATCGAATGGCATGCCTGCGACAAACCTTGTAGTGATGAACCACACAAACGATTCGTTGTGGAAGCTGCCGCAGTGAAAGGCAGCCCCGCCAACATGGCTATTGTACGCGCTGCATTACCGCCAAGCTCTGCTCGTTGCTGAGTCACGCCTACAAGAACATCCTCGATACATTCTGGTGGTACTCTTCCTCTTGCGACCGCTTCGGCTACGACTAAAGCAGCTAGCTCATCACCACGGACTTCTCGGAAAACACCATGATCTGCATCAGAGCGACCGATTGCAGTTCGACAGCAGGACACAACAACTGGGGTATTTTCCGGGGAGCGAGACAATCGTGTCATTTTTCACCCTCAAGTAGCTTTCCTTGAATGACTTTCGCTTTCTTCCACCGATGTAAAAGGGCGACCTGATTCAGCATGAACCAGAAGCCTTGCCGGTGGTTTCATTCGTGGCCCCAGGTCTTTAAATTGATCAAGCCGACGAACAACCTCAGCTGCACCAAGGAAATCACCCCATGCAAGTACTCCACCACGGAACGCCGGAAATCCAAGTGCATGAATAACAGCGAGATCGATATCACATCCATCCCGCACAATACCTTCATCCAGGACAAGGAGTGATTCGAGTAACATCGGCAAGAACAATCGGTCACGAATTTGCTCATCAGTTGTCTGCTGCTCTGCCAAACGATATGGATCGATTAGATCATTTAGTTTCTCATTGACACTTTCGATTTTTGCATCATGACCAGCATTCTTGTATGTATAAAATCCTATTCCTGCTTTGCGCCCTAACCAACCAGCTTTGACGAGTGCCGGTATGACGGGCGAGGCGTCAATACGATCGCCAATAGCATTTGCCATGACCAGACCGGCGTAGAAGGCGGTATCAAGGCCAACCATGTCATAGAGTTCAAGTGGCCCGAGAGGCATACCAAATCGTCGAGAAACTTTGTCAATTCGTGATGGATCAACTCCTTCCCGTAACAATTCAACTGATTCATGCAGGTATGGTGTCAGAACCCGATTGACAAGAAATCCTGGACTGTCTTGAACGACAACTGGAACTTTCTTCAGTCGTTTTGCGTGCAGAACGACTGAAGCAACTGTGGCGTCACTGGTATCTGGACCGCGAATGACTTCGACCAAGGACATTTTCCTGACCGGATTGAAGAAATGCATCCCACAAAACCGTGTCGGATCAGAGAATACATCGGCAAGTGTCGCTATCGGATTTGTTGATGTATTCGTGCAAATAATAGTACTCGGGGAAACTGTGGATTCAATTTCTGCAAGCACCTGTCGTTTTAAGTCCGTCCGTTCAATCACACTTTCTATAACGATATCCGTGTCTGCGATTGATGACAGTTGTGTTGAAGACATGAGACGACCTGTCAACTCGCCCACTCTCTCCTGATTGGTTTTTTGATAGTAACGGTCCCAAGCAGCCTCCTGGAGAATAGTAGGAATGCTTTGCCCAAGTGTCTCAGCATTGATGTCCACAAGCTTTGTAACAAACCCTGATCGCACGTGACGTGCTGTAATACCAGCACCCATAATCCCTGCGCCAACAATTGATGGCTTTTGCAACTCGTTTACGCGCAGCGACTTATTTGGAGTCAATTGTGCTGACTTGCCAAGGCCACAGTCACTGCGGTTTCGTTCACCAAGCCGGTACACACGAAGGAGTTGTTTTGCGACTGACGTTTTTGCCAGTTCAGAAAAGGCTTTGCTTTCAAGAGCGGCTGCTTCACTTATTGACTGTGTAGCACCCTGCATGATTGTGTTGAAAGCAACCATCGGTGCTGGATAATTTCCATTTGTACGACCCACAATGACAGCGCCTGTGGTCGCTAATAAAAAATCACTCTCTGGCTTATCCAGAACGTGCGGCAACTGCAACTCAGATCGACGTTTTAAATAGTCTCCAGTAGCAATGGCTTGCTCGATTAAGACACATGCTGACTCTCGTGCTGAATGAACAGGCACACAGGCGTCAACTAAACCAAGAGTCTTCGCTTGAGAACCGGTAATCGCATCACCCGAAGCTATTAGTTCGATCGCAGGACCGGTTCCGATTAGTCGGGGCAAACGAACAGTGCCACCCCACCCGGGTAACAGCCCAAGCTTAACTTCCGGCATGCCGAGAATTGTCTTGTGTTTTTCAGTCGCTATGCGTAGATCACATGCAAGCGCAAGTTCAAGACCTCCCCCAAGGCAAACGCCATCTATTACTGCAACGCTTGGCCATGGCAATGAAGCAAACATACCAAGGAGGTTTCTGCCGTTATCACATAACTCCTTCAGGCGAGCGGGTAGCAACGACCGAACGGTATCAATCTGACCAATGTCAGCACCAGCAAGAAATGAATCATCTCGAAGAGACCCTACAAGAAGACCGCGGGGTGGGTTTTGTTGAAGAAAGGCAAAAACTTGTTCAAGTTCTTGCATAAAAACCTGATTCATCACATTCTGTGAGTGGCCCGGCACATTGATGCCAATAGCAGTTATCCCCCCTGATAATTTCTCAATGACGAGGGTGCTGAGGGTTGCTATTGGTTCCAGCATAGTCGGTGATCCTGTCGTGGTACTTCCTGTAGCAGAGTTCCGGGCTTACTGCATTCACGTGCTCGATTGACAAAAACCGCTAGTGTACCGAGAGTTTTAGAGACCGCTGGGCCTTTAAAAAGACCCGTATTATGATATCCATAGGAACTATTGGTTTCTTATTTCTATCTCTTCTATACCGAGCAGTCTGATGGCTTCAAAACTAGGTGATTCACTAAAATTCAGTTCGCGTGCAAAAATTGCATTATGGCTTGCCCTCGTTGCAGTTGGAATTTGCGGCAGGCTGTGGCAACCCGCTTATAACGTTACTCCATTCGCTGCTATTGGACTTGCGGCAGGCTCTCTTTTTGGAATTTCGCTCACTGCTGCAGCGGTTCCAATTGTAGCACTTGTAATTAGCAATATGGCACTGCCTGGCTATGGCTCTACTGTTATGGCTCTTGTTGTATATGTTTCGCTTATCTGTCCGGTATTATTTGGCAGTCTCGTCCAACGACAAGGGTGGGTTGCGGTCTTGGGAGGAAGCCTTGCCTCCTCTCTCATCTTTTTTACAACAACGAACTTTACTACGTGGGCTCTGTCTGAACTCTACCCACATACTTTATCTGGCCTCACAACGTGTTACATAGCTGCTCTTCCATTCTATCGCTGGATGCCCGTGGGTGATGCCGTCTGGAGTATTTCATTATTCTCTACGCTTGTTGCAGTCGGCCGGATTCAGCAACTCGTGCAGCCGATACAAGCCATCCCAGTAACAACTGGCCACCAACAAACCGTGGATCGCTTGACTGACGAGCAAAGGGGCCGACAATAGAAGATCGTGGCAGATCTGGTAAAAGCCTCAGGTCAAGAGCCACACTGACTCACTCTCCGCGGGAATGGCGGAATTGGCAGACGCGCTAGGTTGAGGGCCTAGTGGTAGTAATACCGTGCAGGTTCAAGTCCTGTTTCCCGCATTATTCATTAAGGTTCTTTTGATGGACGACACAGCCGGCAGCAGAACTGAGTCCGCAGAGTCTCAACCTCGCGATAGCGATTCAGCATCTAAGGCTGTTGATAGAGACACACTTCAGGAAAATGAAAGTTCCCAACAATCAACTCCTGATAGTGATCGCCCAAAACGACGAATTGCAATAGGTACACAGCGAACCGATTCCGCACAAGCAGAGACGGCGGCAAGCTACACGTACATCACGTCCAAGACTGCTTCGACTTCAGGTGACACGCCATCAGAAACAAGTGACGCATCCTCCTCCACAACGGAAGATGAGAAGAACACTCGGCCGAAAAAAACAAAAGAGCGTCGCCGTGGAAAACCAGACCGTGGCAGTAAGGCGTCCGCTTTCACCGACTCGATACCTCATCAGAAGCGGGTAAATATCCCAAACCTGAGACAAGATCTCGATGAAGATCTTGAGCAGGATTTTGAAGCAGCCCTAGCCGGGCTTGAAGTCGAATCATTACTGGAACAAACGTCTCTCGTTGATCAACCAATTCAGCCAGGTGCAAAAGTTGAGGGAACCATTCTCTCAATTGGCCCTGAGACCGCCTTTATCGACCTGGGAAACCAACGACAAGGTGCTCTTCAACTCGCAGGTTTATTTGAAGAAAGTGATGAGCTACCTGAAGTAGGACAGACGCTAGAACTATCAGTAGGAGGACGCAATGAAGAAGACGGCCTTTATGAAGTTGCTCCTGCAAACCGAGCGGTTGCGGTAGAGGACTGGTCTCAATTGGAAGTTGGCATGATCGTTGAAGCACGATGTACTGCTGTCAACAAAGGCGGGCTTGACTGCGACGTCGCCGGAATCCGAGGGTTCATGCCTACCAGCCTTATTAGTCCATGGCGAATTGAAAGCCCTGAAGAGATGATTGGGCAAACGCTCGAAAGCCTTGTCACTGAAGTTGTTCCCCAGGCT
>JAUWWJ010000212.1 GCA_030616935.1 Planctomycetaceae bacterium | reverse complement strand
TCTGGTGAACTCGACAATACCGTCATTGTTCTCTCTGGCGATCATGGCATTCCAGGAATCCCACGTGGGAAGACGAACTGCTATGACCTTGCGACGCGTGTGCCGTTGCTTGTTCGATGGCCCAAAGGTATTTCTGCTGGCCGACGGGTCAACGATTTTGTCAGCATCATGGACGTAGGGCCGACGTTTCTAGAACTTGCAGGGAGCAAACCACTCGCCAGGATGGACGGCCGAAGTTTTCTTCCTCAGCTTTTGAGCAAAAAGAGTGGCTGGGTCGATGCCGAGCGGGATTCCGTGATCATCGGTCGGGAACGTCACTATTACAATGCGCGGCCAGGTAATCTTCCGTACCCGATGCGTGCTGTTCGCACACCAGACCATCTGTATATAAGAAATTTCAAACCTCAACGATGGCCGATGGGAAACCCCTATGACGCAGCCGAACTGACAAGCTCTGATGCGCTGTACGAAATGGGCCTGACAACAGTGCCAGCCTACCGCGATCTCGACGGTAGTCTCACGAAGGCCTGGATGATGTCACAGCGTGGGTCACCTCACGATAAAGAACTCTTCTCACTCACGATGGATCCGCGGCCGAGTGAAGAACTCTATGACTTGAAAAATGACCCTGATCAGCTCGTCAACCTTGCTGCGGACGCAGAATACGCCTCCATCGTGAATGTTTTACGTGGTCGGGTTGAGGAGGTGATGAATGATACAAATGACCCACGGTTAACAGATGCCTTTGATCAATTGCCGTGGGTCGACTCAACAAAGCCGTAGTCAGGTGAGAGTTCATCTCACAAGCTGAAAACAACTGTGTTTTAAAGACTGAGGTATTTCCAGATGACGTCTTCTCTCGTATCCATATTATTCAAAACTATTTACAGCCTTCTTGCTTTCCTTGTTCTGCTCATCGATCCTGCTTCTGCTGCAGATCGCCCCAACGTCGTGCTTATATCTGTAGATGATTTAAATGATTGGTGCGGGTGTCTTGGCGGTCATCCGCAGGCTTCTACGCCTCATTTGGACCGATTGGCAGACCGAGGCATGCTTTTCGCCAATGCCCATTGCCAGGGGACGATGTGTAATCCATCGCGGATTAGTTTGCTGTGGGGGCGGAGGCCTTCGTCAACCGGGTTTTACGAGAATCATTATCCCGTGAAAAATACGCCGGAGTTTCTGAAGGCGCATGTCAGTTTGCCACAGCACTTTGCGGCCAGTGGTTATAAGACGCTGACGGCGGGAAAGGTTTTTCATCCAGGTGTAAACCTCAATCGGCATTTTGATGTTGTGGGACCACGTTCGGGACAGTGGCTCAAGAGTCTCGACAGAAAAGTTCACGACAAGCCGAAAGGGTGGCACAGTACCTGGGACTTCGGGCCACAGGACTACGATGAATCAAAGTTCACAGATCACATCACAGCCACCTGGGTCGCCGAGCAACTTGGCAGCGAACATGATAAGCCGTTCTTCCTCGCCTTCGGTTTCTATCGTCCGCATGTACCGTTCTTTCCGCCACGTCGTGTGTACGACAGTTTCAGGGACGTACAACTACCGCGCGTTGATGACGATGACTGGAACGATATTCCCAATGCGGCCCGAAAGGTGTCGATGAGCAACTCGAAGATTCCGACGCACGACTGGATGCGCGAAAACGGCCGTTGGGAAGAGGCAGTACACGCTTACCTTGCCTGCGTTCGCTGGACTGATGAGCAAATTGGTCGTGTCCTTGATGCACTCGACAATGGGCCGCATGGGCAGAACACAATTGTGGTGTTGTTCTCGGACCACGGCTACCACCTTGGTGAAAAACAGCGATGGTCGAAGTTTTCACTATGGGAGCGGACAACGCACGTCCCGCTCATTATGAGTGTGCCTGATGGCATCAAAGGCAGGACAGACAAGCCTGTTGAATTGTTGAGTATCTATCCTACACTGATCGATCTCTGTGGATTGCCTGTGAATCCAAAGCTTGAAGGGGTCAGTCTCGAGCCATTGCTCGAAGATCCTGACTCCGAGTGGAAGCACGTCGCTCTGTCTACACTGGGCCAAAACAATCACGCCGTACGTGACGAGCGTTGGCGATACATCCGCTACGCTGATGGTAGCGAAGAGCTCTACGATCATCAGACCGACCCAAACGAGTGGAATAATCTTGCGGTGCAATCATCGGCGTTGAAGCATGCCGAAGTAATCACGCAACTGAGAAAGCATCTTCCCAAAACCAATAGGCCCCAGCGGGGCACTGAATCAAAGAAAGAAAATCCCCTGTGATATTCAATTCAACAAAAATAATCGTCACCCTGCTACTGCTCACCACGTCCATCATTTCAGTTGCTGAACCAACTCAGGCAAACGAGTATGATGTCGTTGTTGTTGGTGGCACACCTGCTGGAGTCGCTGCGGCTATTGCTGCTGCACGTGCCGACAAGACAGTGATTATCATCGAACAGGCACCTGTCCTTGGAGGTGTGCTTTCTTCGGGGGTACTGAGACTCGATGACAAGTATGTGGAATCAAACAGCGGAGTGATGGAGGAATTCCGCCAGCGCGTAAAAGCCTACCATCGCAGCGAGATGGCAGATGATCCTTTGGTGCAGTCCCATCTGAAAAACAACCCTAGAAACTGGAATATTGCCGAAGGTCGGGCTTGGGAGCCGCATACGGCCGCCAACATTTATGCGGAAATGGTTGCCGAACACCCGATGATCACAACGCGGTTCAACGAAGTGGCCGTCGATGTGAAAATGAAGGACGATCGTGTCACGGGGGTGGTCACACGCGAGCGCGACAACGAAGGCGCACTCGGTGCAGAATATAGTTACACCGGCAAAGTGATCATTGATGCAACGTATGAAGCAGACCTGGCAGAATATGCTGGGATTCCATATCGCATCGGACGTGAAGCCCGATCCAAAGAAGAGCCGCACGCAGGGCACATCTATACAACCTATTTCCGCAGAGTGAAGGGAACACTGCCCGCCACGATCCTTCCTGAGAGTACAGGTGTAGCTGACCACCGATCACAGGCATTCACTTATAGAATCACTGCGAAGGATTACGGCCGACCCGACCATCCCTATCGACTGAAGGAACCACCGCCCGGTTACGACCCTGGCAAGTACAACTGGAGTGCGAACAAGAAGCCAATCATACCGAATAATAAATTTGATCTACTTCGCATCGTCTGGGGAGGCGATCTTGTCGGACACGGTACTCAGTGGGTCTTGGCCGACTGGGAAGAGCGTGTTGAGATTGAAAAAATCTATCACAACCACGACCTTGGCTACCTCTACTACATTCAGACCGAAGGAGGTTCACCCAACATCGGTCTCCCCGACGATGAGTTTCAAGACAATGGTAACTTTCCATATAGGCTCTATGTTCGCCAGGGTCGCCGCATTGAAGGGCTCTACACGTTAACCGAAAGTGATCTGCACAAGGATCTTCGTGGGGATGGTTTCCGTGGGCCGTTGCTTTCGGATTCGGTAGCTATTGGAGTGTATGGAATCGATGCACATCGTGTGCAAGGCCCCGACAGCCGAAAGGAACCGGCGTACGGAAAAGGCGCAGCAGAAGGCACGCTGCATCTACATGATGCAACAGGGCCTTACCAGATTCCTTACGGCACGCTGGTGCCCAAACAGCACAACGGTATTCTGTTTCCAGTGGGTATTTCTTCGACTCATGTTGCCATCTGCAGTGTGCGGATGGAGCCCGTCTGGTCGGCACTTGGGCAGGCTGCAGGGGTCGCGGCAGCGCTAGCGATCAACAACAAGGAGGAACTCAGAGACGTCACTGTAGAAGCCATTCAGGATGAACTTTTAAGACAGCGATGCACCCTGTTTTTCTACACAGACCTCCCTGGAGATGCGCCCGCATTCACTGCGGCGCAGAAACTAAGTCTGCTGGGCGCCGTGGCCGGACCGGATATCAATGATTACGGCATCGAACAGGACAAAGGCTTAGCGTCGCTCAGATTGGAAGCGTATCGCTTCCGCCCCGATGAACCGATCACACTCGGTGAGTTTTCCAAAATGGTGGTGAATGGTCTTCAGATTCCGCTCAGCATTACTGCTTCACACTTCACAGACGTACCCCGAGGGCACCCTGCTTTCAAATATATTGAAACGCTCTACGATTACTCCACTCAATCCGAAGAGCCATTCTTTGACTTTGAACCGAGTGATGATTTTAAGACGGCCCTCGCTCACCCTGAGAAACATGTAACTGGTGTGCAAGCAGAAAGAATACTCTCCGGTCTGCTTCAGCGGGATGTTTTGTCGCAGTTGGAAAAAGATGCCGATATTACTCGAGGTGAAGCGGCGATGTTGATTCATAAGCTTCTATAACAGAGGAGCATGGTGTCGCCCTATAAGATGGATGACGCCCTGCCGGGGCAACTAATTCAAAAATCCCTATGTAAGAACGCGAGAGCCAATTACGCCATGCGCATTGCTCC
>JAUWWJ010000436.1 GCA_030616935.1 Planctomycetaceae bacterium | reverse complement strand
GCCTCAGCATTTTGACTGATTCCCTCATCTGCTGATGGGCGAGGAATATCCAGTTGGGAAACTATCACTGATTCTTCATCGTGCGACTGAAAAACAGCCTGCGATGCATCTGTTTCCCCACCTAATGAAACCCACTCCGAAGGAGTGGTGTCACCTACTGTGAAAACCAGCCGATCTTCGCAAACACCAATTTCATCTGCAGCCTCTAGCTGATGTGGTCCGGTTAATTTCTCACCATTAATGAGCGTACCGTTTCGGCTCCCAAGATCTTCAATCCACCAATTACCGTCTTTCATCTCAACCGCCGCGTGCTGACGGCTAACAGAGCCAGAATCAACAACAATATCACAGCCTGGATGACGGCCAACAATCGTCTTTTCTTTCACAAGGCGATATCTTTCTCCCGCCTTACCACCAGTCATCAATACGAGAAATGACACGCTGCCTGCACCCTTGTTTTTTGATTTCCTGAATACGCAATGGGTAATTTACTGCCGACCGCCAGCAGCTTTCCCTACCGATTGCCCATCTGCCAAGTCCGCGATAGGCTACCACAACACAATTGATTGGTAACGGACTGTTTCGGAGGATCCTGAACATTAGAAGACCATGAGGCGCACGACGTGAAAACAGCCTTATTTTGCTGAAATTCTGGGGAATGGTGTAACGGTAGCACGACTGGCTCTGAACCAGTTAGTCCAGGTTCAAATCCTGGTTCCCCAGCTTGCTTGCTCAGAACGATGACTCCTAAGTCTGAACAAGGACCCTCTTTATCTTGCCAGTGTCCATTGAGGATGACTTGTACAGCAACAAAACACGCTTGGCGGTAGCAAACGAATGACTGACGCAGCCCCCTCGGACAGTAGCTCACAGCAACGAAACGACGCTCATACGCCAGCGGTAGCGGTGGGTGTAAAGGAGGCCGTTGGACGATCTGTTGACGGCCACCGGGTTCTTCTGGTTGATGACCAGCCAATGATCGGCGAAGCAGTCAGACGCCTACTTGCTGATCAAGCTGATATGACGTTTGCGTTCTGCAAAGATGGATCCAAGGCAGTGATGACGGCGGAAGAATTTCAACCGACTGTCATCTTACAAGACCTTGTTATGCCAGATATCGATGGCCTGGATCTTGTAGGCCAATTTCGTTCCCATGCCGGCACAGAAAAAATCCCCGTCATCATGCTGTCAGCTACCGAAGAAGCTGCGACAAAGGCCCAACTGCTAGAAGCGGGTGCAAATGACTATCTCATCAAACTCCCCCATCAGATTGAACTGATTGCTCGAATCCGTGTTCACTCCGAGGCCTACAAAAGGCTCCTTGAACGTGATGCTGCCTTTGGCGCTCTAGAACGATCACTCGCAGACTTAACACGAGAACGAGAAAAGTCAGAGCGTCTGCTTCGTAATATTCTCCCCGACCCAATCGCCGAGCGGCTGAAGAACAATGTCTCTACAATTGCCGAGTCCTTTTCATCAGTCAGCGTCTTATTTGCCGACCTCTGCGGTTTTACAACTTTTTCAGAGCGTGTGGATGCTAGCCAACTTGTCGACCTACTTGATGACATCTTCTCTGCGTTTGACCACTTAGCAAATGCATACGGAGTTGAGAAAATCAAAACTATTGGTGATGCATACATGGCTGTTGCAGGACTTCCCGAAGCTCGTGATGATCATGCTGAAGCTGTTGCCGGCATGGGGCTTGGCATGCTCGAGGCATTCAGGGGTGTGATGCGTAACCGAGGACTTTCCATGGAAGTTCGTATTGGCATTCATACTGGCCCGGTTGTTGCCGGGGTCATTGGCAAACACAAATTCTCGTATGACTTATGGGGCGACACTGTCAATACAGCCAGTCGCATGGAGTCTCACGGTGAACCATCTCGAGTGCATGTATCTCAAGCGACATATACGTTGCTCAAAGATCGTTATCGATTTACCGATCGAGGTGAAATGCAAATCAAAGGAAAAGGCATCCAGCAGACATATTTTCTTCTTGGGCGCAATGAAAGTCCGTCATAGAAACGCACACTGGATTCTGCACTTTTCAATTCAGCCTTTTTACGGAAATAGAAGATACTCAGCACAGTTTGGTTTCACGGAAACTGAGACTCGTACATGACAGAACCGCAAATTCCTCCTATCGGAGCGGCTTTCACATGGGTTGGTCGAATCACTGCTATAGGGTTAGTCATGGTGCTCCCGGGTATTACTGGGGACTGGCTCGACCGCCAACTCGACACAACGATTCTCGAGCCGGTGGGATTTCTGCTTGGTTTTGTCCTGGGACTCACATCCGTTGTACGATTAGCCGCTGGAAAACGGCAGAAATAGCTGAAAAAAAGGTCCATCCATGCAGAACAACCAACAATCCATTGTAAAATCTGTTGCGTTTGGGTTTGCAGTTCTCTCCGCAGGCCAGGTTCTCCTCGCTGCTGT
>JAUWWJ010000142.1 GCA_030616935.1 Planctomycetaceae bacterium | reverse complement strand
TTCAAGCAGGCTGTGTGCGGCTGCTCGAACTTCTCCATCAGCATCAACGACAAGAATGGATCGGTCTTTTAACGTTGCTTTCTGTCCCGTCTGCCTGCCTTGTGATTGTGCGTAGCTCGGTGTCATCTTTTCACCGACTTTTTGAATCACAAGTTTTATATCACGGGCGTTTTTTAGAATGCGTTGGAGTCGCTCGACAACATCAGGCTCGTGACCGATGTAACGCTCCATGACATTGACTGTGTCATTCAGTAATTGATCAACGGGTAAAGCAACTGCCCCATGAATAGCTTCTACACTTTCAGCAGCGGTGCTCGCTTTTTCTGCTACGAGTAGCTCGAGTGTGTTAAGTGATGCAGCAACATCCTGAGCAAAAATCTGAAGGAACTGCAGGTCAGTGTTCGTGAAGCTACCGGGCTCTGGGCTTTCGACGTTAAATGTCCCAATGACTTCCGTATGCATAAGCAGTGGAACTGTGATCGAACTTTTGGCCCCTTTGCAGCCTTCAAGAAACCGGACGTCTTGTATTGTGTTGTCGCAGAAGTAGCTTTTGCCGGTGGCTGCTACATACCCGGTGACACCATTGTTTTCTTCACGAGCGTAGAGGACTCGTGATTCTGCTTCAGGCTGCATACCCTCGGCAAGGAGTGGTTCAAGCCGACTGGTTTGTTTGTCTAGAAGGCGAATTTCAAGGACATCAAATTTGAGCAGATCTTTTGAGTAATAAATGATGTTGCTTTTGAGCAGTTCAATCCGTTCCTGAACGGTCATGTCAGCCAACTCAGTTGGTGTGAGGTCGGCTAGTGTCTGCCCTGCCTGATGAATGGCCGCCCGCTTTTGTTGTTCGAGTATTGTTCGACTGACATCCCGTACAACGACCACAGAGCCTTCAGTGCGATGATGCGGTTGCTTGTCGGTACTTTCAGATGCAGGAGGCGGCAGGCAGAAGAGGGGAGAGGATTGAAGATGGAGAAAGCGATCATCAGCCATCCTTAGGATGAGACCTCCTGCAGCTGCTGATGCTTCGTTATCAAGCCACGCTATTGGAACGGGCCGATCACCTGTAGGATGAGCCCAGACTGGTGATCCGAGTGCCGTAAGGAAATTTGCCGAGGGACCACCTCGCCCCTCAAAGAGCGATTGCAGGATGTCATTTGCCCATAGAACACCACCACCAGAATCTAGAAGCGCAACGCCATCCGGAAAATGATCGAGGATCGTCGGGCCCATAAGGAAGCTTGCAACAGCTTCTGGGGCTGTCGCGATGTGCCCGGTGAGTACGACAGCAGTAACAGGCTGGCCCGCTACCATTGCGACGAGATCAGCGGGTGAGTTCACTGGAATAAGATCACACTTTTCTGGATTGAAAAGTCCGGCAGTCTCGCTCAATGCGGACGGGGATGGCGTATCACCGGGGATGCCTGCAACGATTATTTTGGGCTTGGACACCCTGTGATCTCCGGTGAATTACGATTTCTTCAATAACTAAAGTATAAATCCACGTGCCGGGTCACGCCAAACTATGGTTCGCCGTTGCCCTGAGAAACTCGTGTTCTATACTTTCCAATAGGTTAGGTACACGATCAGGCACAGGTTTACCGTAAAAAAACGAGTTTGGTAAACAGTTTCTTATGCCAGAAAATAGGAATTGTCGGGTTCACGTGCTTGTTTCGATGAGATATGAAGGCTTCCAAGTGCTACCAAAGTAGTTACTGAACTATGATGAGGATTTAAGTGGCCACAAATTCCCTTTCAGATGACTCATTTTTGGGCCGACATCAGTTTCTGCTCTACCGACTATTTTCTCTCGCTGGGCTGATTCCTGTAGGGGCCTTTGTAATGGTCCACCTTCTGACCAATGCGTCTGTGCTTGGTGGTGCCGCAGCATTTCAGTCGCGGGTAGATCTCATTCATTCATTGGGTCCATTGCTTCCAGCTATTGAATGGCTATTCATTTTCTTGCCAATGTTATTTCACGCAATTATGGGATTTGTCATTATCACAACAGGTATGCCCAACGTTGGATCGTATTCGTACATGGGTAATGTTCGCTATACATTGCAACGAGCAAGTGGCATGGTTGCATTCGTTTTTATCTTATGGCACATAACTCAGCTCCACTGGATGGGCGCTCCGCTTGGTGGAGGGCAGTTTGATCCCCATCATGCTGCAAGTTCCGCGGCCGCTGCACTGAAGCCAGTAGCGATAACCTTAATGTACGCTATTGGAGTTATTGCAACGGTTTACCATTTTGCGAATGGACTCTGGAGTCTTGGCATTACATGGGGCCTTTGGACCAGTCCAGCTGCCATGCAGAGAGCGAACTGGTTAAGCCTAGCCGTTGGTCTGGGCCTTGGTGCTGCTGGTCTTGGTGCACTCGGCGGAATGCGATCAATTGATATCGAAAAGGCAAAGGAAGTTGAGACCCGAATGTATAAAGCAAGGCAAATACTAGAAGGTGGCATGTCCGTGAAAAGTAGCAGCCATGTTGAGGATGCAGTGGGTCGTAACCAAAATGAGCCTATGATTATTGTGCCAGTTCAAAATCATTCATCTGGCATCGGAGATCAGCAAACTCACGAGAGGAACTAACCATGGCACAGTCACGAGTTCTTATTATAGGAGGCGGGTTAGCCGGTTTGTCGGCTACTATGCGATTGGCTGAACTCGGTGTGCACGTTGATCTTGTGAGTCTTGTTCCGGTGAAGAGATCACACAGTGTCTGTGCACAAGGTGGCATTAACAGTGTGAATGCCGTCACCAGGCAACAAGGCGATAATGAGTGGAAGCACTTTGACGACACCGTATACGGCGGTGATTTCCTGCAACACCAGCCTCCCGTAAAGGAGATGGCCGAATGGGCACCACGTATCATCGACCTGATGGATCGCCTCGGTGTCCCCTTCAACAGAACCCCGGAAGGATTTCGAGACCAGCGCCGTTTTGGTGGCACGCTATACAAAAGAACGTCTTTTGCAGGTGCCACAACGGGCCAACAACTTCTTTACGCACTGGATGAACAGGTGCGCCGTTGGGAAGTTGAAGGCCGGGTGAAAAAATGGGAGTTCTGGGATTTTCTCGAACCGGTCATGGATGACGATGGTCGATGCATTGGTGCTATCTGCCAAGATATGGTGACAATGAAATTCAAGTCATTTCCTGCCGATGCAGTGATTCTGGCATCAGGTGGCTGTGGTCTTCTGTATGGTCGATCCACCATGTCGATGATCTGTACAGGGAGTGCTGTCAGTCGTGCCTACAAGGCTGGAGTGAAGTATGGGAACGCAGAGTTTATCCAAGTCCACCCGACTGCGGTTCCGGGTGCTGACAAACTGCGACTGATGAGTGAAAGCGCGCGTGGTGAAGGTGGACGAGTCTGGGTCCCGCGGAAACCACAGGATGCCCGTGACCCGAAAGATATCCCAGTAGACGAGCGGTACTACTTTCTTGAAGAACGATATCCGGAATATGGGAATCTCGTTCCGCGTGATATCGCCACTCGTGAAATTTTCGATATCTGTACCACCGACGGCCTGTCGGTTGAGAAAGATCGTCTGTGTGTGTACCTCGACCTCACGCACATCCCTCGAGAGACGCTCGACAGGAAACTCGGTGGAATTTTAGAAATCTATGAGAAGTTTCAGGGTGTCGACCCACGCAACGCCCCAATGAAGATTTTCCCAGCAGTTCATTATTCGATGGGAGGGCTTTGGGTCGACTACGAAAAAAGTGAAACTGGTGGTTTGGTAGAAGGGTCCCCACGTAATCAACAAACAAATATTCAGGGCCTCTATGCAATTGGAGAATGTGATTACCAATATCATGGCGCGAATCGGCTCGGTGCAAACTCACTGCTGTCATGCATTTTTAGTGGCCTGTTCTGTGCGTCAGGTGTGATTGCAGGCGGCCGTAAAAATACTCGTACAGAGACAAGTAGAGAGTTTGTAGCAGCAGTGAAAGGTCAAGAGGATTACCACCAATCTATTCTTTCTCGGCCTGCAGGCGAATCAAATCCTTACGATATTCATCAGCAACTCGGTGACATCATGACCCGAACAGCCACTGTTGTGAGGCGTAATGATCAGCTTTCTCAGGCTTATGATGACGTGTGCCAGTTAGAAAATGTTTGGCAGCACTGCAGCCTGTCAGATACTGGTAACTGGACAAATCAAAACGTTGTATTTACCAAGGCGGTCGGAGATATGTTTCCAATCGCAAAACTTTTGATTAAGGGTGCATTGCTTCGTGATGAGTGTCGAGGCGCTCATTACAAGCCGGACTTCTCAATGCCTGGTATTGAGGCAACTGAGCCGGTCGAACAAAGAGCGGAAGCAGAGCGTTGGTGTGATCGCTTTGAAGCGAATACCCGGAAGTGGCTCAAATCCACGATCGGTGTCCATGGGAATGATGGGCATCCGGTCATCACGTATGAAGATGTTGATACAACTCTCATTCCACCGCGTCCACGACTCTACGGCCTTGTGGGCGGAGAAGTTATTGAGCAGGTTTGGAAAGAGCGGACTGAAAAAGCGACTGAAGCAGCAACAGTAGGGTGACAGGACAACAGGCTTCGAGATACCTTCTGTATTCATAGATGATTGGGAATAACCATGATTACGGCATCTACATTACCGAACTCGGGAACAAGTACTGAGGACAAGCAGCCTCCGCAGGAAATTCGTGTTCGCGTTTTACGACAGGATGCACCGGGCGAAGAGAGTTACTGGCAGCAGTTCGCTATCCAGTACGAGTCAAATATGAATATTATCAGTGTGCTCCAGAAAATTGCTGCGTTATCAAGAGCACAAGATGGGCGAAAGGTTTCTCCGGTGGCTTGGGACTGTTCTTGCCTTGAAGAAGTTTGTGGCTCGTGTGCAATGATCGTTAATGGCCGTGTGCGGATGGCCTGTTCATCATTGGTCGATAGGTTGCTGGAAGAAAATCCAAGTGAAATTGAATTGCGTCCGCTAAGCAAATTCCCAGTCGTTCGTGACTTGAGTGTCGCCAGGGGAAGACTTTTTAATTCTTTAGAACGAGTAAAAGCTTGGGTCCCAGTTGACGATTCATATGATCACGGTCCGGGGCCAAGAATTTCACCTGAGGAACAGGAAGACGCCTATCCTCTGACTACGTGTATGAGTTGTGGGTGTTGCATGGAAGCTTGTCCCCAGTTCAACAAAGTGGAAGTTGTGCAACGTGAGGGGGAATCGGACGAAGAATTCAAGTCTCGCGAGCAGTTGGCTTATGACCAACAGTTTCTTGGGCCATATGCGATCAGCCAAGCTGTACTGTTTAATAATCATCCAACTGGCAGTATGAACGCGGACGAGCGAATGAAGGCGCTCACTGGCCAGGGTGGTATTCAAATGTGCGGTAATGCCCAAAACTGTGTTGCGGTGTGTCCGAAAAGTATTCCTCTCACGAGGTCTATTGCTCG
>JAUWWJ010000407.1 GCA_030616935.1 Planctomycetaceae bacterium | reverse complement strand
TATCCTGAACATCTTGGTCCCACAGGTTGGGCATATACCCTGAGTCGCTGGTCTACCATTCTTCATAGTTATGGCTTTGGCATCCCTCATTTCCCTCTTGGTGCGGCACTTTACGCAGTATGCTTGCATTGGGTCTACCTCCATTTTTATATATGAATTATAT
Organism: Planctomycetaceae bacterium; assembly: GCA_030616935.1. Next base: position 2,521 of record JAUWWJ010000407.1, on the reverse strand, counting down.
GAACGATAAAGCATTTCTGGCGATAATGTCAATAGTCGTTGCTAATTGCACTTTATGACTTTTCGTTACCTCGGCCGTAACACCCTGACGGATTGTGCAATCCACATAATCTGAACTGATCAGAGAAAACCAAAAAGGCCCGGCATTGTTGACACTCGGTAGAGCAGATGCTACCTTTACTCTGAGAGCACACGATTCAACAGGACAAGGAGAGGAACAGGATGACCAAACCCAAAGTAGCACCCTACGGCTCCTGGAAATCACCAATTACGTCGGATTTAATCGTCTCGGAGACGATTAGGCTGGGGCAGGTAGTGTTCGACGGTGAAGATATATACTGGATAGAGACGCGCCCAGCAGAAAGTGGGCGCTATGTTGTTATGCGGCGGACGCCAGGTGGACAAACAACCGAGATGACACCACCCCGTTTCAACGCGCGGACGTTGGTACACGAATATGGTGGTGGCTCCTTTTTGATTGCGAACGGTATCATTTATTTCTCAAACTTCACTGACCAACGTATCTACCGGCAGGATTCCAGGTCTGAGCCGCAGCCAATTACCCCTGAGGCAAACCTGCGCTATGCGGATGGTGTCATCGACCACCGCAGGCTACGTATGATATGCGTACGTGAAGACCATACTGACGCTGGCAGTGAACCAGTCAATACTCTGGTAAGCGTCGAGCTTAACGGCGACAGCGGCGGCAAAGCTTTAGTCTCTGGCAACGATTTTTACTCATCGCCGCGACTCAGCCCTGATGGCTCTCACTTAGTCTGGCTTACCTGGAACCATCCGAACATGCCCTGGATTCAGACCGAGCTGTGGGTTGGTGAGATAAGGCAAGATGGTTCGATTGGTCATGCCGAGCGGGTAGCGGGTGGCGCCGATGAATCTATCTGCCAGCCAGAGTATTCGCCTGATGGGACCCTGTACTTTGTTTCGGACCGAACTGGCTGGTGGAATCTCTACCGCTGGCGTGACAAACGCATTGAGCCGCTGCACCAAACGGAAGCTGAGTTTGGAGCGCCACATTGGGTCTTCGGAAGGTCAACCTACGCCTTCGAATCAGCAGAGCGTATTGTTTGCACCTATACCCAGCAGGGGACTTCGTATCTGGCGAGGCTCGATGTGCCAACTGGTGAGCTTGAGCTGATTGATACTCCTTATACGGCAATCGATTCTCTCCGAGTGGCACCCGGACAGGCTGCATTTCTCGGCGGTTCAAGGACTGAACCCACATCCGTTGTCCGGCTCGATCTTGTCACACGCGAGTTAGAGGTGCTTCGTCATTCGAGCAAGACCGCAGTTGACCCTGATTATCTATCCATACCACAGGCGATTGAGTTTCCCACCGAGCATGGCCTTAAGGCACATGCTTTCTTCTATGCGCCGAAGAACCGTGACTATGTGGGTCCACCCGGCGAACGGCCACCTCTCCTTGTCATCAGCCACGGTGGGCCAACAGGTGCAGCATCCAGCACACTTGACCTGATGGTTCAGTATTGGACCAGCCGGGGAATCGCTGTTGTTAATGTCAACTACGGTGGGAGCACCGGTTATGGTCGAGAGTACTGTCGGCGACTGGAGGGGCAGTGGGGTATCGTGGATGTAGATGACTGTATCAACAGCGCGCACTACCTAGTCAAATGCGGTGAGGTCGATGCTGAACGCCTTATCATCAGAGGAGGAAGTGCTGGGGGATATACCACCCTCTGCGCCCTTACCTTCCATGATGTCTTCAAGGCTGGAGCAAGCCACTGCGGAATAAGTGAACTGGAAGTCTTCATAAAGGACACGCACAAATTTGAGTCACGCTATCTAGATTGGCTTATCGGTTCCTATGATGAATACCGCGATCGTTACCGGGAACGCTCACCGATTAATTATGTCGATCGTCTCTCATGTCCGGTGATATTCTTTCAAGGACTTGAGGATAAGATTGTGCCACCTAACCAGGCGGAGATAATGGTTGAGGCACTTCAGGCAAAAGGGTTGCCTGTTGCCTATGTCCCGTTTGAGGGTGAACAGCACGGCTTGCGACGTGCCGAGAATATCAAGCGTGCACTTGATGCCGAGTTGTATTTCTACTCCAAAATCTTCGGCTTCAAGCTGGCTGAGCCAGTCGCAGCGGTGGCGATTGAGAATCTCTAATATGATGTCGCCTTATCTATTCTTTGTCTAAAACAAAGAAGTACAGATTACGGCTCTGTGTTTCCTACATTTCTTGGTAAAGCAAGCTGTACGATAGATAGGACTTTTACCTCAGGAGAATAAACCAACACAAGGGAGGAGGACGCCATGCCCTGGGAAGACGTAAAATCGGTATTCCGTCCAGAGACCGTTCACATGGGAGTAATGAAGGTAGATGCGGAGAAGTGCACTCATTGTGAGTTGTGTCTCCAGAACTGCCCCTTTAAGTGCTGGGAGATGGACGAGAATGACATCCCCCAGCAGAAGGAGGAGTACGAGTGCTTCAGCTGCTACAATTGTATGGTTGCCTGCCCGGTGGATGCCATCTC
>JAUWWJ010000360.1 GCA_030616935.1 Planctomycetaceae bacterium | reverse complement strand
CGCTGGCAGCACAATTGCCGGATGGTGGATGGCGGTATCATCTGCCTGAAAGAGACGAGAAAGGATTTGTAGAGAGCTGGAAAAATCGTGGTGATCTGTCGATGACGGGCTGGTTTCTACTTGCACTGAAAACAGCAGAGATGGCCGGTCTGCAGTCTCCGGCAATCGAAGAATCGTTTCAGCAGGTTGACGGGTTTTTGGACCAACTGCGGATTGTTTCTGATAATCCAGAGTCGGTTGATCTTGGGTACGACTATCAATTTAATCCGTTGAGTCCAGTCAGGAAGTTTCAGTCGGCCATTTCAGCCGAAGCGATTCTTGGAAAATTGTTTCTCGGTGCAATGCCGGATGATCCGCATGTCAGGGCTGTTGTGGATAGATTGCTTATTGAGGCTCCCATTGCTTTTCCTGAATCACTACGAAAAGGTGGTCGTGCCGTTGAGTTTGCTGCAATCGATGCTCGAAGTATGAATCATGCAGTCAAGAATATTTATGCGTGGTATTACATTACGCAAGTGTGTCATCACGTTGGTGGTCGCGTCTGGCGGAAATGGAATGCTGACATGTGTACGCTTCTGCCAGAGAATCAGGAGAGTGGAGGCTCAGATCGTGGGAGTTGGTCACCGGGCCATGATCTTTATGGAGTGAAGGGAGGAAGGCTCTTCACAACAGCCCTGTGTGCATGCATGTTAGAAACATATTACCGCCATTTATCGCTCTATGGAGGGGCAGAAAAAAACTAACGAGGAATGCCATCCCACTGGCGTATTGTCTCATAAGCGACAATAGCAGCAGTGTTCGACAAATTTAAACTTCTTACCTGAGGACGAGACGGTATTGTGAGCAGTTGATCAGCATGCTTCTTTTTAATTGACTGCGGCAAGCCGCTTGATTCACTTCCGAATACAAGAACGTCACCATGTTGGTATGCCACATCGGTATAAGATTTTGTCGCATGGGCGGAAAAGAACCATCCAAGTCTGCCTCCCTCGGCGGTGACACGGGTCACGAGATCGGCCCATGATGGAACAACCTCCCATTCGAGCTCATCCCAGTAATCAAGGCCTGCTCGCCGAAGGTAATAGTCGTTAATTGTGAACCCCAGTGGCTCAACAAGCCACATCTTCGCCCCAATGGCTACACAGGTTCGGCCGATGTTTCCAGCGTTTGGTGGAATTTCGGGCTCGTACAGGACGATATGAAGTGAAGGGGAGTACCGCATGGGTGGATCGCCGTGGAGACACTTTCCTGCTATTTTGTAAGAGAATGTTTCATTTCGGTAGTCCTGTTGCTGTGCAGGCCACCAAAGCTTTGATATTTCGAAAAACACCAACAAAACATAAGGGTAGCAGTGGTAAGCATTGAGCGGAATCCAACCCGGGCGGTTCAGGTAGGTAGCATCACTGTTGGTGCCAATAACCCGATTGCGGCGCAAAGTATGACAGCGACGCATACGCAGGACGTGGAGGCAACGCTTGAACAGGTAAATGCTCTGCATGCTGCTGGTGCGGGTGTGGTTAGGATTGCCGTTGATAGCAAAAAGGATGCAGCGGCTTTGCCGTCAATCCGAAGTCAGACAGAAGCGAATCTCGCAATCGACTTGCAGGAAAACTATCGCCTCGCTGCAGATGTAGCAGAGCATGTCGACAAACTTCGGTACAACCCTGGTCATTTGTATCACCACGAACGGAACAAGCCGTGGCAAGAAAAGGTAAAATTCATTGCTGGCGTGGCGAGTGACCATGACTGTGCACTACGGGTGGGTGTGAATTGCGGAAGTGTTGATCCTGAAAAAAAAGAGAAGTTTGAAGAGGATGACTCAATTGGACCGATGCTTGCTAGTGCCCTTGAGCATTGTGAACTGCTCGACTCAATTGGATTCACTCGCTATGTCGTGTCGCTGAAAGACTCAGATCCGCAGAAAGTGATTGAGGTGAATAAACGGTTTGCTGAACAGCGGCCGGATGTTCCTCTCCATTTAGGTGTGACTGAAGCGGGTATGCCACCGGACGGTGTTATCAAGACTCGTATCGCTTTCGAGCAACTCATCAGTCGTGGTATTGGTGACACCGTTCGAGTATCTCTCACAGTACCGAATGTGCGGAAACCAGAGGAGATCGAAGCAGCGCAAGGCATTCTCGCGGATATCGCCATTGGCCGAGTGCGAAGTGTTGTCGATTTTGGTCTTAACACGATGAATATCATTAGCTGTCCAAGCTGCTCACGCGTTGAAAATGAGGCGTTCATTGAATTAGCCGAAGAAGTCAAGCAGATGACGGCGTACGCAAAAGATCATGCGATTACGATTGCTGTTATGGGCTGTCGTGTGAACGGTCCTGGGGAAACTGACGATGCAGACCTTGGCCTCTGGTGTGGGCCGACGCATGTCAATCTGAAAAAGGGCAGCGAGCCGATTGGTGCTTTTCCCTACGATGCCATTATTCCCCGTTTGCGCGAAGAGCTTGATCGAATTATCAATGAACGCGGCGATGTCGCGGGCACAGCGGCGGGAGTGTGATTGTATGACTCAACTTCCGATTGTTGGTGAGGGAGCAGCTGCCTGTCAGATTGGATCGCAACCTGAGCTACTTGCTGGCCTCCACGTGGAGCCAGTGGAGCCAGCAAATCGTCGGGGCACCTTTTCGCTAATCAGCCTTGGCTGTCCGAAAAATCTTGTCGATAGTGAACGAATGCTTGGTCTTCTACGAGATGATGGCTGGCAGTTTGTTGCTGAGCCCCAAGGGTCGGATCTTGTCATTATTAATACCTGTGCATTTATTGATTCGTCTCGTGCTGAGTCATACGGCGTCATTGATGAAATGGTCGGGCTCAAGCAGGCAGGGGGAACGCGAGGCATAATTGTTGCCGGGTGCCTCGCCGAACGGCAGAAGGAAACGTTGCTTGAAGAGCGGCCGGGTGTTGATGCGGTTATCGGGGTGTTTTCTCGTGATGAAGTGGCGAGGGCAGCCGAACGACTCGTTGGTAGTCTTG
>JAUWWJ010000479.1 GCA_030616935.1 Planctomycetaceae bacterium | reverse complement strand
GCTCGACTTTCCATGATTGACAGCGCCCACGAGGGCAAAGGTCGGCCTATCCATTATTTCCTCACCCCAAGCAGGTCGAATCCAAGCTGTTTTTTACGAAGCCACCGTCTCCATAAACTCAACCGCACCTCCGGCCCGAATAGAATGATGACATTATCTGTTGATAATGATGCGTCAGAGAATGTTTGAAGTGTCGCCGCTATGGCATCGACCGGATTAATCTCTGCCGGCATCGCAACAACAACACCGTCTTTTGATTTCATTAACGACTTCAAGACATGCTCATTCCCATCCGCATAATCAACTTCAATATGAGCAAGAAAGTTTATTTTTCCACGCAGCGCATTTTCCACCTGTGCGCGAATGTGCTCTTCACCTTGAAAAAGACCCTCACTAAGCAACAGGTTCCACGAACTATCGACAGGAAATGAAGGCGGTTGCACTTCTGCACTCTCTCCGAGAAACCCAGTCGCTGTCGGTTTTTCTGTTTGAAACAAGGGGCCGCTGAGACGTCGGATCAGGGCACTATCTTGAGTACGAGTGAAGTCGAGTGTGGACAATCGCCTCGAGGTTTTCCAACTGGCATATACGACAAGAAGGAGACGTGGAATAACAACATAGAACATCAGGCTTCCAACAATAAACGGCCACCACGACCGTGTCGCGTTCACACTTGCTGCTTCCATACCAGCAAGATACGAAAACCGTGACTCACGAACCTGCTCAAGGGTGGGAACACTTGCTGTCCAAAACCAAGACCACGGCGATGAGATGACATTCACAAAGAAGCACATAAACTCAGCACCAACGCTCAGGGTGCTTTCCCAGCCAAAGGCAAGGTCAAAAACAGTGACGTGAAAAAGAATGCTGAGTAAAGCACCGAGACCAAACCCACAAGCAATCCGCTGAGTAAATCCAAAAAACAACCCAGCTAAAATAGTCGCAATCCGTTTACCATGTTCCTGCAAAACTCTCCTCAAGTCATTCCAGTTCTCTCTCCACTCTGGCGATAGCCGTGAGATCAAAAATGCGACCCCCCCGCCGACACCTCCTTTTGATGAATCACCTCGCAGCCACGACGACAAATACAGACTTGTGCCGGTTATCACCCACGGAAGAACAATCAATCCAAAGAAGACCACCATTACATTGATGGGTTTTTCACCCTTGTATGCGAGGTAGGCAGGAACAGCGAGACAACCCAACACAATTCCAATGAGCCATGACACGCTCGTGAGCACATTGAACACCCGATCAATGCCGGAACCAAAAAGCTGCGAATCTCTACTCCTAGCCAGGGAAAGCCAGGCATGAAACAGTTTGCCACGCGAAACATCACGAAAGTTTTGCTCAGAAAAAGTCCTCGACAGCACCTTTCCGTCTTCGCCCAACACATTCTCGGCATCCTGACCTGAGAGCGTCCGTTGTTCCGCTTCTTCGAAGTCAATGACATCGCCTACCGTCCAGCGTGGCAAGCGAGAACTATCCTTTGCGAACATAGGACGATTTATATGAGGATGTGACATCTACCACGCGTGTTCATTGAGCGTAACCGAATGCGATGAGTTGATCGCATCGTGCACAGAGATTTACTACCCGACGCAGCCAAAAACCATATTACTAGTAGATAGAGATGAAAGGAAATAACGGGCACTTTTCAGCAACGCAGGCCCGGGATATCGGTCATAAAGCAGCTTTACCAACAAGTATGTCAGATTCTTTCATCGTCGCTCGGACTTATCACACAAGTATTCCAGTGCACCTCACAAGGCATGCCAGAGTTATATCCAGCTTGAATACTACAGCAAGTCTATTCAGAATGGATTCAAGCCAAACGAGGCGGGAGCAGACACATCAAGATTGAACTGATACATCAGTCAATGAGTACCGTGAACAAGAGGAGCATGGCATGAGTGAAGTAAGGTTTCGGCGCATAACGGTATTCCTTTTGGCTTTCACTCTTGGCACCTCATACGCATACGCTTTTGCTTCAGACGGTCGGCAGCCCAACATTAT
>JAUWWJ010000196.1 GCA_030616935.1 Planctomycetaceae bacterium | reverse complement strand
TTGTAGGATTCATAAAGACCATCCGAACGCCGGTTGCCTCGTATCGTCTCCTCAAGGACATGAATCGCTCTAAGACAGAAGCGTCGAATATCTGCTACAGCAACATCGGTTCGCTTACCAGAGAAACCACTGTACACCGTTTCCCTATAAGTCTCTGCAGCGTTTTGGAGGCCAACTAGAGTAAATCGACGCGTTATCGAATCTATCGTTCTGCCAGAAAACAGCCTGCACCCGTCAAGAACCGATGTAATGGATTGCAGAAATTGAGAAATTTCATAAGAGATTCGAATACTTTGTTCACTCACGTCTTCAAACAGTTCATCAAGTCTCTCAAGAAAAACCTTTAAGTGGCATGCTGTAATAACAGATGCACCCTTACCCGCAAGTGCATTCAGGGCATCGTTCCACTCAGGCCGTTGTGTACTAAGCCAGATCCCTGCCCCGGGAACGAAATTCGAGATCTTCACCAGGGATGTTAGCAGTAACTTCTCGGCTAGTGACACATAATGAATCTGCTTATCAAGGTTTCTCGCAAGGACTTCATCTGTTCCACTCAACTGTATGTTCCGTCGAAGTGAATCATTCGCCGCAGCATCAAAAATCACTGTATCACCAGGCGTTTTAAGAATTTCTTCAAATGGCTTTATTCGGTAGGGCACATCAACATACACACACCGATCAGCAGCTAAATCTCGCCTGAGATTTTCTGGAAAGTAGTTCCTGTAACGTGAGAGCAAACGATGCAGGTAAATAATTTGATGATCACCCCAGTATCCGATTGTCGCCCAAGGATCATTCGGATCAGGCTGTTCCCAATCGACACCATCAAGTTGGATACGGTATGGATTATACCCATCGACTGTGGACGCATTTACGAACCGGTAAACCATTCCCTCCAGTAGTTGTGGAAAAGAATCGGCGAGCGCTTCCCAATTTTGAAAGACATCTCTCCAGTTGCCCTCAAAACCGATTTGTCTCTCACCATCTTTATTCCGCGACGGAATAGAGAAACTATTCCACGGCCTTGATGGGTCCCCATGACGTCTGCTTAGAGTAAGAGGTAAAAACTCAGTAGCAATTCGATCAATATCTTTAGAACTCTGCCTCCTACACTGCTCAAGAAGTTCGCTTTTTTGGAGCGAGTGCGGGAGTATTTCCAACCAGTTTCTGTTCTCTATAAAGCAGTCTTTATTCCGCTTTTCTACATGCCGTAAAAAATCATTCCGTCGTATAGAGTACCCATCGAGTGGAATGCCACCTCGCATAATGTTTAGTAATGCATTCGAAAGATGACGATGAGACTCAGCCTCGTCTCCTGAGTACTGAAGTCCATCAACTCGGCCTGCAAATGCATGTAACTCAGCATTGGTTTGTGATATATCGTCCTTAATACTCGCATCTGAGATATCGCCTTTTTGCAGGGAGCGACGTAGGTCGTGAAGGTCACAAGCATCAACAGCGACATCACAAACAATATTCCATTGTATGTTCTCGTCAGCAGGCAAACTATATTCGTCGACCCTGTAGAAGGCTGGCTTTACCCCTCGCTTTGTGCACTCAGTCCTGACAGGCATTCCATCACGAAACAGATTAATTTGATCATCTGAGAGGAGAAACTTTGTTGACGGACTCGACGACGGAGTCCAAGCTACAGTACTCCGCAAAGCTTCACTGGCTTCGGGCCGGTCTACTGGTATCGAACTCAACGAATGGACACTCACTCCTAAACCCTGGATGAGTTCAGATTGTTTATATGCATCAGCGAGGTTGCTGTATCGCTGCTGAAAAATATGCCCAACACCCGCTGGCAGTATTCCGTGGACACCATCGCAGACCGTTACTCTGCAGTCCTGCTCATTATGCTTCGTTATTCCAGCAGTGCGCACAAAACCATAACGGGCGCTTACTGACCACTCATACCAGAAACTTAACCCAAGTGTTTCATTGTGCTCTTGGAAACAGACCTTGTCACCAATCAAATTTTTGGAGAGCTCACGGTCAACATGAAAAAGACTTTCTTGCTCTCCAAAGGGTTCCCAGCAGGTAACGTCGTCATCGCGATGAACCCAAATTATCGTCTTCGGCCCTACTGCATTTTTGAGAGCCAAGAGAGCATCCGCTGGGTAGTACGGAAACAAGGCATGATCTGCATTTTTCCGTCCACATGTCACCGCACCGTTACTATAAAGAAACATCCAGTGATCATCACTGCTAAGCACAGTCATGAGAAATGGAGCAATCTGATCTACCGCTTTAATAGTAGCAAAGCTATTACCAGTCTCTGTTGGCAAAACATAACTGAGGTACGGTTCCGCTTTATTCGTAGTAGTACCAATTTTTTCTGGAGACTGTTCTGATCTCTGATTATTGGCAATGCTCATGAACTACTCCAAATAACTACAATCTCATCAAGCGCAAATCGACAATTACAGCTGTGCATACAGCATCCATCAAATGTGAATACATCCGACAGTTCAAACAGCCTGACTTGATTCAAACATGTTTGCTTAGAAACATGACGAACAAAACTTCAGGTAATGACCACACTTATGCCTTCGATTACGTGAAATCTGTTAATTTGAGACCACTTTCAAAGTGAACTAATTTCCGCTTCTGTCAGCTCACGAACAACACGACTTCCAAGAAAGCCAACGTTCTTTTTTCCATCAACGCCAGTCGTCTCAAAAATTACTGGTAACCCAAGTGATGCCAATGAAGGACCTTTTTCTCTCTCCTCCCGAGACAGCGTTTTTCCTTCATCAAGATCTCCCGGATCTTCCGTAACACCCTTTTCGCGTTTCGGCCTCTCTCCGTATGCGATGTCAAATTTTTGGGAATCTCTTTCGCTCACGAACAGGTTGTCGAGATTGCCTAAGGACACGCCCATTCGCTCTAGCCTTTTGTCACCAAAATTCTCGATGAAAAGACGGAACTCTTTCTCGTCTTTGGGACCACGATTTCGAATTTGGCTGAACTGGTTGTAAAGATTCGTTAGACGAACAACATGACTCGGATTTGCGCCTCGAAGACGTTGTTCCGGAGGAGCACGTCCGTCACCACAGCCAGGAATCACAAATAACAATGAAAAAGCACCCAACACAAACTTTTTATTCATTTTTTTCCCCTGTAAGATGGTGGCGCCAGTTCTACAACTGACGCCACCGTAATCCATGTTGAACAACTACAGATCATTCGCACTGGCTACGTTACCATCGTTGCGCTTAGCTAGATTGATGAGAACTTGAATGTCAGCATTAAAAGGAATCGTTTTTACTGATCCATCACTCATGCTGGCAGAGAAAACACCAGGATGTGCCGAACCGAAACCTTGCTCAACAATTCGTGTCTCGCCATTACTTCCCTGTCCATACTGGAACCACCAGCCCCAAGGCCGCTCCTGAAAATCTCCTCGGGGAGTACCGAAGTTATTTGTACCGAAGTAACGAATAGAACCCCAATCACTAGGTGCAAAACGACCTGGATCTTCCCACCACATGGCGCCACCACCAGTCATCTGGTAGTTCTGTCCCCACGCTGACTTCTCAGCAAGCAGAATCGTATTACTTGAACCATCTGTAATTTCAGCAAAGCTCACCCGTTTATATGGGACACACGTTGGTGACGAGCCACCAAGCCATGCATTGTGCGTTCCCTTCTTAATTGTACCTGTCCAGACATTTGCTTCTTCATTGGGATCATTGGCCTTCCAGTTTTCCCAGACGCGGGCGGCTCCCGCCCAGTCAGGTTCTGCAGTCATGCAGCCTGCATAGTCAGTTAAATGAAACACGTCTGTACCGTTGTCTGTAAAGCGAAGTCCACGGGAAGGACATGTGTGCTCAAGAATCTCGGCATCAATAATCGCGTTCCATCCGCCACTCTTACGAAGTTCATAGACGTTCATTTGTTCCGTATAGGGAAGAATCTGATATGCCCACCCACCGTTTTCTCGGGATGATGCAGGGTTGTTGATTTCTCCAGTACCCCAGAATGTTTGTGCTTGTCCTCCAGCAGAAGGAAAGCTTTGGTTTGTCGATTCGTAATTCAAACAACCAAGAGAAAGTTGTTTGAGGTTGTTGCCGCAACTGTTACGCCGAGCAGCTTCGCGAGCCTGCTGTACAGCTGGTAGGAGAAGGCCAACAAGCACACCAATGATTGCAATAACTACGAGAAGTTCGATAAGCGTGAAGCCCCGTCGGCTCACAGTTTTCATCCCCATGATTAACTCCTTTGAGAAAAGTGAAGAACGCGTCAGATGCAGATTGAGACGTTTGGCAAACCGTGATGAAGTTCAAAGACGTGAAAAGGCCAAACTGCCACGACCCCATTTGGAACCGTTTTCTTGCAAATACCCCTATTTGGTCCGCCACAAGAAACCGGTTTCATTTATGTTAGTCTTTTGGGTGAAGGCGTCAAGTCTTTTTCTGATTTATTTGAGTCCCGGTCACAATTGAACCGCCAGAAAACGATTTGGCTTAAAAAAAGTCTTTTTCTGTCGTTCAATACTTTAGCCAGAGGGCTTTCGTCTCGCTCACTCCCCACCAAAAATGAGGGCAAAGCTGTTTTTCCAACCATCGGTAACAAATCTAATTTATGAAAAC
>JAUWWJ010000402.1 GCA_030616935.1 Planctomycetaceae bacterium | reverse complement strand
TTCGGCATCGACTTTGCAGAACTTGGCAAGCAAGCGGGAACAGAAACCATGCTCGCCATGCTTCAGATCATTGATCATTCGCTCGCAAGAATGCGGCTAAGCACGCACACAACCGTTCTTGCAGAAATGGCAATAATTCGTCTTGCTGCACTCGAAGACCTCGATAAGCTCAGCGAAATAATTTCCGGCATGAAGCCGGCTGGTGAAAAACTCCCATCTCATCATCACGAAAAAAAAAAGCTGACGCCAGCAGTTAACCAACAGACAGCCAAGACGAACCATCCTGCTCCAGCTACCTTTTCAAGCGTTAAATCAAAAACACCTGCTCCTCAGACGCAAGGTACAAACAATACTCCAAGCCCAGGCACTGAGCCACTCGTGATCTGGAAAAATGCTGGAGAAATAGTTGGGGGACTTGCCAGTGACTTCGCCGCCATGGCTGTATCCGCTTCACAGGAGGCGAATCATTTCAAGATTGAGTTCCAGGCATCAGCAGGATCTGCAACTGCTTTTCTGAACCGAAACGAGATCACCAAACAGTTCCAAAACGCACTGGAAAACCTTACGGGGCAATCCTGCCGATATTCGGTAGTTCTTCAGGAACAAGAATCTGCGGCAACTCCGACCAGGATCACTCCTTCTCAGGACGGGGTGCTCAACCACCCCTCAAAGAGCCCGCACAAGAAAACGGCTATCTCTTCCGCCGGGCTTCTCAAAGAGGCCGTTCAGAACCCGCTTGTGAGTCATGCTCTCGCAACCTTCGATGCAGCCATTCGTAAAGTTGATCCACCACGAAAGCCAGCAAACGCGAATAAAAGAATGGGCGTAGCAGAAGAAAACAATACGGAAGAAAACGGAGCAACATAATGGCTAAAACGAAGTCACCGATAAATCGATTGATTGATGCTTTTGCCAATCTCCCAAGTATTGGAAAGAAGAGTGCTGAACGGCTTGCCTACCATGTCCTTAAAATGCCGAACGAAGAAGCAATCGAATTTGCAGAGAGTATTCGGGCTGTAAAAGAAAACCTGAGGCCGTGCAAAACGTGCTTCAACCTTTCAGAGAACGAGGAATGCGACATCTGCAAAGATCCACGCCGTGACCAAAACGTCTTGTGTGTCGTCGAACAAGTCCGAGACCTTCTTGCAATAGAGCAGGCGGGCAGCTTTCGCGGGCTGTACCACGTTTTACAAGGACGACTCTCACCACTCGATGGAGTTGGACCGGAAAAATTATCTATTAATACACTTGTGACCCGACTCAAAGAGGGCGTGATTCGTGAGGTCATCATGGGGACCACTCCAAACGTTGAGGGAGATGGCACGGCACTCGCTATTGCGACTCGTCTCGCCGGACTACCGGTAACAATCACCCGTCTCGCCCGCGGACTGACGGTGGGAGCCTCTTTAGAGCAAGCAAATCGCGACATGTTGGCTGATGCCATCGCAAGCCGACAGCCATTCTGACAATTCAGGTGTCAATTGCTTAGTTCTGAAATACACCAAGAATGGTATGATTGCAGAGTGGGAATCGTTGACGCGGTTGTTCACCACAATGTCTCTAACAAGCGGTAGTCTCAATGTCGATGCGGATGTCTTTTGGTCAGGAGATGCGGATGGCGCAAAAGCAGGTGCTTGCGCCCCGCATGATCCAGTCCATGGAAATCCTTCAGCTTCCCCTCCTGGCTCTGGAAGAGCGGATCGAACAGGAAATACAAAACAATGAGACCCTTGAATTAGTTGAACCTGAGATCGACAACAACTCCCCAGTTGAGCCTCAAGTAGAGCCACCACCAACAACAGCTTCTGAACAGCCCCTCCTCGTTGACCAGGAACATGCAAACAAGGACGACTTTGAACGCTCCTACGATTGGTCGAATGACTATCCGGACACTGACGAAGACAGACGAAGGTCTTCGGCGGGTCGAAGTGAGGAGACATCGGATCGCTATTTCGACACAATTGCCAACATGGAGGATCGCCCTGAGACCCTCTTCAACCACCTCCATGACCAATTAGCTAATTATGAAACCTCACCTGAAATCCAACGAGCTGCAGATAAAGTCATCTTCAATCTCGATGCAAATGGATACCTTCCAATGCCTCTTGATGAACTCGTAGACGCTCCACCAACAGACTCAACCGGCCAGCCTTTAATTAAAGACAAGGAAGATTTCCTGAAAGAACAGAAATCTTTTCTCGAATCGGGCCTTCGTATTGTTCAGAGCATGGATCCGCCAGGTGTTGGCGCCCGTGATCTTAAAGAGTGCCTGCTCCTGCAGGTTCCAGACGACGCAGTCTATGCTGGGCACATCCGACAACTTATTCAGGATCATCTTGAAAATCTGGCCGCCAACCGACTTCCGCTGATTGAGCGGAAGACAGGATTTACGATCGAAGAAATTGAAAAACTTCGTGACCTTCTGCACAGTCTTGATCCAAAGCCTGGTGCAATCTTTACGATGCCTCTTGTTCCGCCGGTGAGACCCGATGTTTTTGCAGAACAGCAAACCGATAGCACATGGAAAGTCCGGCTAGATGACGTTGATCTGCCAAGCCTTCGAATTAGCCCCACTTATAGACGAATTCTACAATCGTCTGACACTGATCCTCAGACCAGAGAATATATCAAGCGAAAAATCAATTCTGCGCAATGGCTCATCGAGGCAATTGAGCAAAGACGAGGCACACTTCTCAAAACGGCACAAGCTATTGTTGATCACC
>JAUWWJ010000492.1 GCA_030616935.1 Planctomycetaceae bacterium | reverse complement strand
TGGATCACAGAAGCCGACGAACCAGATGAATCTTTGCGGGCTCAGAAAATGATTGAGTTGTTTGCGTTGGAGGCCTTTCGGGGTGTCGAACCAGAGGCTGAATACATTGATCGGCTCACTGGTCTCTTTGCCATTCGTCGTGAAGTTGGTGATTCTTTTGATACCGCGATCCGATTGCCACTGAGTATTGTTCTTGCTTCACCAGGATTTCTTTACTTGAGTGAACCCAGCAACGGAATCTCTAATCAGAAAGAAACGCTTCGCGATTGGACCAACAATGCTGGAAAGACAATTTCCGCCGAGTTGATTGCGCTCGATGATGATGCCGTCACACTCCGGAAGAATGGACGGGATTATCGGTATCCACTTACCGAGCTTAGTGAAGCAGATCGTAACTACACCAAAACTAGGTACAAGGAGGGAAGCAATCAATCGCGCTCACGAACTCTGACTGATCGTGAGCTTGCCGTGCGTTTGGCGTATTTCCTTTGGAGTGCTCCTCCTGATCGTGAGTTACTCGAATTAGCGAAACAACAGAAGCTCAGTCAGCCTGAAACACTCCGCCAGCAAGTCGATCGTATGATCGCAGATGAACGTTCGAACGAGTTTGTGGCAGGCTTTGTGCACCAATGGCTCGATATGGAACGCCTCGATTTTTTTCAGTTTGATACCAGACTCTATCGTGACTTCGACGAAAGTACTCGCTCTGCTGCTCGCGAAGAAGTTTATCAATCATTTGCTCACCTTTTTCGTGGTGGTGAGGATGGCCGTATCAGTCAATTGCTGAAGAGTGATACTGTCTTTATTAACGGCCTGCTTGCAAACTACTACGGCATAGAAGGTGTCACAGGGGACGAATTTCAAGAAGTCAGTCTTCCTGAAGGCTCTCCTCGGGGTGGCCTGCTTGGTATGGCTGCTATTCATGCGATGGGCAGTGATGGCGTGGTAAGTAGCCCGGTAGAGCGAGGCGCTTGGGTACTTCGTCATCTCCTCCATGATCCACCACCGCCAGCACCACCAAACGTGCCGCAGATTTCTCGTCTGCAAGGAGAGATTCTCACAACCCGTGAACGACTGCGAATGCATCAGGAAGAAGCCCAGTGCGCGAGTTGCCACCGGAAGATCGATCCGATCGGGCTTGGCCTAGAAAACTTTAATGCTGCGGGCAAGTGGCGAACAACAGATAGCTTTCAGGCGCGTGACAAACGAGGTCGTGGCATCGGCAAGAAAAAGACATGGGATATTGATCCGTCAGGTGCGATATACAACGGCCCATCTTTCGCCGACTATTTTGAATTACGAGATATTGTTGTCAGTCGTCAGGATGATTTTGCTCGCGGCTTTACAGAGCACTTAATTGAGTACGCTCTTGGTCGACCATTCGGCTTTACTGATGAAGACTTTGCAGCGGAAGTGGTTCAGTCTGCAAAAATCAAAGATTATGCAGTGAGTGAGTTCGTTCATGCTGTTGTTCAGAGCAAGGCATTTCAGTCCAAATGATAAAAAGGGGTATGTCGTGATGGGGATCCAAAAGTTTTTGTTTGCAGTGGTGGCTGTCATCGTGCTTGCCTCGAATCTTCATGCTGTTGATCCACCCCCGATTGATTCGCATCTGTTCCAGTCTGGTGAACTTGTCTACACAGATGGTTTTGACGGTCCGCTGAACAAAAAATGGTGGCAGACACGAACCAAGAACTGGGAAGTTGTCGACGGTTTACTGATTGGGGCTCCGGACTACAAGGATGCGGCGGAGGCCCAGAAGGCGTTGAAGCGTGATCACCATCTTGGGTTGTCACCTGTTATTC
>JAUWWJ010000280.1 GCA_030616935.1 Planctomycetaceae bacterium | reverse complement strand
CGAGTCTGTTTTGATCGTGGTTCGTGTCAGTATCACGGTCGTGTTGCAGCGTTGGCTGATGCGGCACGTGAAGCAGGATTAGAATTCTAGGCGAAAATTTTTCAGGAGATTAAGCGTGGCAGCAAACACATCAGGTGGACGGGAATCCCGGGCAGGTGGACGAGAGTCCCGGGCAGGTGGCGAATTCACTGAAAGAGTAGTGAAGGTTCGTCGATGTGCGACTGTTGTCAAAGGCGGCCGGCGTTTTAGCTTTGCAGGCCTCGTTGTTGTTGGGAACGGGAAGGGCAAGGTTGGCTGCGGATATGGAAAGGCAAATGAAGTGCCTCCTGCGGTAGAGAAGGGGATTAAGGACGGTATGAAGAACCTTGTCGAGGTTCCTCTGGTGTCCGGAACGATCCCACACCGTGTTGAGGGATGGAGCGGGACATCAAAAATTATCCTGTTGCCTGCCAGCCCTGGTACAGGAATTATCGCTGGTGCTGCAGTGCGAGCTGTGTGTGAATCAGCTGGTATTAAAGATGTGCTAACAAAGTCGCATGGTTCAGTGAATCCATTAAACCTCGTGAAAGCCACGATTAATGGGCTGAAGCAATTGCGAACACTAGAAGATATAGAACGCCTCCGAGGAGTTGCTCTCTCGGAACATTCATAAGAAAAATGTGACATACGTTCACTTAGAGAAGGATTGATTAAGCAGGTATCTCCATGAGACTCAATGACATTAATAAAAGTGTTCATAAAAACCGTAAGCGTTCGCGAATAGGTCGCGGACCGGGATCCGGCCACGGCAAGACATCAGGCCGAGGTCATAAAGGTCAGGGCCAGTTGGCTGGTTGGAGTGCTCCTTCGATTTTTGAGGGTGGACGAAGTCCTATTATTCGACGGGTTCCGAAACGGGGCTTTAACAACCGTCATGGCAGAATAGTCAAGAGTATCAACGTGTCCGATCTCGAGTCGGCATTTGAGGCAGGCGCAAATGTCACGCCGGAGCTACTCCGTACGTCTGGTGTTGCAAAAGGTATTTGGCACGAATTGAAGATTCTAGGTGACGGGGAAATTTCAAAGTCATTGTCGGTTTCAGCACATCGGTTCAGTAAACAGGCACGTGAAAAAATCTTGGCGGCTGGAGGAAGCGTAAGTGAGGTGCCCGGCCCAGCGGCTCTCGTGAAGGGGCGAAAGAAGGTTCGGGACGCCGAACAATCAGCATCGCCACAGACGAGTGTTTCAGAGTAGATTAAGGATTCGAATGCAGTGCGTGGCAGTGCCTATCGAGATTTGATTTCCGTAGATGGTTTTTTGGATCGCGAAAGC
Organism: Planctomycetaceae bacterium; assembly: GCA_030616935.1. The sequence continues at coordinate 2,386 of JAUWWJ010000280.1, read as the reverse complement.
CAGTTACTAATTTTTCAACGAATTCGAAATGCTGAAGGAACAGCCAAGGTTTTTCGGAACAAAGACAGGGAGTCGCTGACGTGTTCGAGAAGATAAGAATCATTTTTACGATTCCAGAGTTACGTCAAAAAATCTTACTGACTCTTGGCCTGCTTGCGATTTATCGTGTCGGGTGGCAGGTCCCTTTGCCAATTGTTGATCCGGCCGCGATGCGAGCCTTTGCCGAGGAGTCGGGTGGAATCAGTGATCTCCTCAAGACGGTTGCAGTCTTTTCAGCAAGCCAACTTTCCCAGGCCACAATCTTTGGGCTAGGGATAATGCCATATATTTCTGCATCAATTATTTTTCAGTTATTGGGTACAGTTTGGCCGCCTCTGGAAAGACTTCAAAAGGAAGGCGAGTCGGGGCGCAAAAAAATCAATGAGTACACACGGTACGCAACTGTTGGCATTTGTCTCCTGCAGAGTTGGGCATATGTTGCGTTTCTTTCGAATACTCGAATTGGTGAAGCGTCTCTTATCCAGTCGAGTTTTCTAGTAGATGGGAGTTTGCCGTTTTCGTGGCAGTTGGTTGCAGTGTTGACAATGACAGCAGGCACCGTCTTTCTCATGTGGCTTGGAGAGCAGATAGATGAATTCGGTATTGGGAATGGAATAAGTTTGTTGATTATGGCAGGTATTCTCGCCGCCATGCCAAGTGCGCTTGTGTCGCTCGCGGGAGACACAAGTTGGGAACTTGGTGGGGGTGGTGGGAAAATGGGTATTGAGACAATTCTTGTTTTGGCCGCCCTTTTTGTTGGCGTTGTCGCAGGGGTAGTCTTTATGACCCAGGGGCAACGACGGATTCCAACTCAGAGTGCGAAGCATGTGCGAGGGAGAAGAGTTTACGGAGGCACTCGTCAATATCTTCCACTTCGTGTGAATCAAGCAGGTGTTATGCCGATTATCTTCGCAAGTTCATTGCTACTGTTTCCGCAGATGTTTTTTCAGTATTTGAGCAGCGCTTACCCAGGGAATACGGTGCTGGCGGCACTTCACGATTCGTTTACGAGAGGACAGTCGTACCTCTACAATATTTGCTATATCGCGCTTATCTACTTCTTTTGTTATTTTTGGACGGCAATTACATTTAATCCTAAAGAAATGGCCGATAACCTAAAGAACTTCGGCTCGTTTATTCCTGGCTACCGACCTGGAAAGAGAACCGCCGACTATCTTGAGCGGGTCATGGAGCGAATTACATACGTCGGAGCGGGTTTTCTGGCTCTCGTTGCAGTCATTCCAACGATTGTGAGTGGAGCACTTGGCATTCCTGCTCAGATTGCTAGTTTTTACGGCGGCACCGGTTTGCTTATTGCAGTGAGCGTTGCGTTCGATCTCGTTCAAAAAATTGATAGCCATCTTGTGATGCGGAACTACAGTGGTCTGCTGGAGAAGTCATAACTTGATCTGTCACAAGCCCATGTAGCTTGGTTGTTTTTTTGCCGTTTGAGCCGTTTACCCCTTGGCTTCATAATCCTCTAGTTTCATTCCACGGTCTTGTAGTCCTATGCGGATAATCCTGATTGGACCACCGGGGGCAGGGAAGGGAACGCAATGCGAGAGACTCGTCGACTTTCTTCGAGTGCCGCACCTCTCGACAGGCGAGATGCTACGAGCCGCCATTGCACAGAAAACAGCTGAGGGAAAAGAGGCCTCTTTCTACATGCAGGCGGGCCAGTTAGTCCCGGATCAACTCGTACTTGGATTAGTAACGCGCCGACTGAAGGACCAGGATTGCCGGGGTGGCTGCCTTCTTGATGGGTTCCCGAGAACAATTAATCAGGCCGAAATGCTTGACGATCTTCTCGAGCGGCAAGCAATGAGCGTTGACGGCGTGATCGAACTGTCCGTTCCTCAAGAAGAACTTGTCCGTCGTATGCTGGCACGAAAACGAGAAGACGATAGCCCAGAAGTGTTCGCTCGCCGAATCGAAAGTTTTGAAAGACAGACAGCCCCTCTTCTAAAATATTATAAATTACAAGGAAAATTAAGAAGTGTGAACGGGCTGGGTTCTGCTGATGATATCTTTGACCGGGTTCGGCAGGCAATCCGTGCATTTCGTCGAGCAAAACGCTAGAACATTTTAAAAAGGTCATACAGTAAACTGAAGCGTTTCGGTTGTGCGATGTATTGTTGAGGAGAGGCCACGGCAGGTTTTTTCCTGCCCCCTCGGTAACCCTGGTGAAGAGGAAGAACTGACGTGCTGAAGCTAAAGTCGAGTCGAGAGATAGAAGCCATGCGAAAGGCTGGCCTTGTCGTTTGGGAAGCGCATCAAATTGCTAAACGTCTTGTACGTCCAGGAATCACGACGGGTGAAATCGATCAGGCTGTAGAGAATTTTTTTG
>JAUWWJ010000254.1 GCA_030616935.1 Planctomycetaceae bacterium | reverse complement strand
GATTGAGTATCGCCGATCGAAACGTTTCACGATCAATTCGGACTGCAGGCAATTCTGGATCCAAGTATCGCACAAGCTCAACACCAGCGTCATCAGTTCGTGGTTGAAAGAAATCCAACAACTGCTCAAGTTTGACATTGAGATTGCCCGGCTCCGGATCAATACCCTCCTGTCGAGAAAAATCAAGAAAGTCATCAAGAAGCTTCTGCAGACGATCACATTCCTGACGAACCAGATCGATCTTCGCCTTGGCTCTTCGGGCAGTTTGATTGGCTGTTGAATCATCACCAAGTGAGCCAACATCTTCACCAAGCAATTCCATATTTAATCGAATGCTCGACAATGGATTTCGGATTTCGTGAGCGAGTTCGCTGACAAGCTTAACCAACTCAGCGTACGTACCGCCATCACTTGGAAGTTCATCGTTGAGCAGTGCTGATTGTCCCATAATCACAGCGCCCGAAACATGCTGGACTCTTCGGAATGCAACCTCACCCGCAGGGCCATCCTCGCGATAGCCCTGCGGAGAGGAACAACATAGACCTATTCAGTTGCTGGCTCCGCCTCAGCGGCAGCTTCTTCCATGGCCGCTCGACGGCTTAATTTCACGCGATCTTGCTCGTCAACGGCAATGACTTTGACTCGCATTGTGTCACCAACGCGACAAACGTCACCAACATTCCCAACGTACTCATTTGAGAGTTCGCTGATATGGCACAGACCATCTTTTCCTGGAACAAGCTCTATGAATGCACCAAAATCTTTAACGCTGGTTACGCGACCCTCATAGATTCGACCAATCTGGATCGAAGCCGTAAGTGCCTCGATTTTCGCCAAAGCAGATGTTGCACTTTCCGCATCATGACTTGCAACAGTAACTGTGCCGTCATCATCAACTTCGACATTGGCACCGGTCGTTTCCTGAATGGAGCGAATTGTCTTTCCTCCAGGACCAATAAGCAGGCCAATCTTTTCAGGGTCAATGTGCGTACGCAACAAACGTGGCGCCCATCCAGAAATCTCTTCGCGAGGCCTGCGAACCGCTGAGAGCATTGACCTGAGAATTTCAAGCCGGGCTTCTCGAGACTGCTCGAGTGTGGCCTTGATGATAGAAGCGGAGATCCCGTTTATCTTCAAGTCGAGTTGAATTCCAGTGATACCGTTTTGTGAACCGGCGATCTTGAAGTCCATATCCCCAAAGTGATCTTCATCACCAATGATATCCGTCAGGAGTGTCCACTTATCCTCTGACTCCTTCACAAGACCTACCGAAATACCAGCCACAGGATTTGTAATTGGTACGCCCGCAGCCATTAAACCAAGAGTAGCACCACACACCGATGCCATTGAACTGGAACCGTTGGACTCTAAGATGTCCGAGATCACACGAATCGTGTAAGGGAAAACATCAGGATCAGGCAGAATCGGCTTGACACTACGCTCTGCAAGAGCGCCATGACCTATCTCTCGACGGCCTGGGCCCCGGATTGGCCGAACCTCACCAACAGAAAAAGATGGGAAATAGTAGTCAAGCATGAACTTCTTTGAATATTCCTCAAACAAGCCATCTACTCGCTGTTCATCCTTGCCAGTTCCGAGCGTAACAGTAACAAGAGCCTGCGTTTCCCCTCTTTGAAAAAGAGCTGACCCGTGGACGCGAGGCAAAAGATCAACTTCACAATCGATTGCTCGTAGTGACTTGGAATCCCGGCCATCTGGACGCGTCCCACCAAGAATCAGTTCTCGAATTGCTTCCTCTTCAAGACCATGCCATACGTGTGAAAAATCACCTTCATTAACAGCATCGTCACTGCTTGCAGCATCTGCAGGACACACTTCTTCCTTGGCTCGTTCTTTTAAAGCCTTCACAGCCTCGCCTCGCTCAAGCTTGCCTGTGATTCCCGCAGCCTTCAAGAGTTCGGAATAATAGGCAGTCTTCATTCGACTCTTGAGTGGTGCATAGTCAGGTAGCACGCATTCCTTCTTCGGCTTTCCAGCCTTTGCGACGAGTTCATCTTGCATTTCACAGATCGTGATGATGACACGATGAGCTTCTTCCAGAGCCTCGAGCATGCGTTCTTCAGGCATCTCACGGGCAAAACCCTCGATCATGAGAATAGCCGTCTTACTACCTGAAACAATAAGATCCAGATCACTCTCTTCAAGTTGATCCTGTGTAGGAAATGGCACGAACTCTCCGTTGACCTGAGCAAGCCGAACGCTGCCAAGGGGGCCTTCGAAAGGAAGGGGAGAAATACAAAGGGCAGCCGATGCGCCAATCATGGCCAAAATATCAGGATCATTTTGGCGATCACTTGAGAGCGTCTGCGCCTGAACTTGAACCTCATCGTGGAACCCCTCTGGGAACAAGGGTCGGATTGGTCGGTCAATAAGACGACTTGTAAGCGTTTCCTTCATAGTTGGCCGGCCTTCTCGCTTTAGAAAGCCACCTGGAAACTTTCCTGCCGCTGCAGTTCGTTCCCGATAATCACACGTTAATGGAAAAAAATCGATCCCCGCTCGGGGTGATCCCGTTGCCGCAGCAACGAGCACTGTGGTTTCCCCATAAGAAACCAATACGCAGCCTGCGGCTTGTTTTGCCAGCAGACCAGTTTCGATACCTAATACCTCTTGTCCAACTTGACGTTCAACACGATGCTTCACTTTTTCTAATTCCTTCCTTCTACTTCATTCGGTACTCCCAAAATCCTGTGCACCAGTTTTCTACTGGCGATGGCAGAATCTATCCGGGAGTATTTCACTAAAATTCTTTAATTTACTTCACTCAAATCATGGACCCTACAACTGCGACCCACCGACTTTGGATGCGAGAGTCGTACTTCTATCGCAACAGAATAGAGAGAACCGAGCCTAATGATCAACGAAAGAAGTTGATCTCTTTTCACTCCACCCGAAAGCCTCAGCCGAAGCTGGCAGACATGGTGGACCGCTTAAGACTATTTTCGAATACCAAGACTTCGAATGATATCGAGATATCGCTGTGGAGCGACACGCTTGAGGTAATCGAGTAGTCGTCTACGTCGACTGACCATCAGTAATAGGCCTCGACGACTTGCAAAGTCTTTCGAATGCTTTTTAAAGTGCCCAGTCAAATGAGTAATTCGAGCAGTAAGCAGAGCAATCTGCACTTCTGCAGAGCCTGTGTCTTCCTGCCCACGACGATGGGCACCTATGAGTTCTTGCTTGTGTTCCTTGGTCAACGTCATCTTCGTTATTCGCCCTCCGTGGGCGATCAATAGGGTATTTTCTCTAAAACTGTTTCGACCTGAAGTCTACCTTTCGGCAGTAAAAATGCAACCAGAGGCCTGCAGCCAGCCCCGTACAGGCGGCTACGCACTTTTGACAGCAGACGCACCTCTTTCGGGCGAAGTAGTTTGCCCTGTACCACGAGGCGTGTGGACAACATTCCATACGAGGCCTAAGCGTTCCATTGCCAGAATAACCCAGTACGTCATATCTAATTCCCACCATTTGTGACCGTGGGCAGCCATTCGTTGGAACGCGTGATGATTATTATGCCATCCTTCCCCAAAGGCAAGAAGACCAACCCACCAGAGATTTCGAGAGTCATCAGTGGTTTCGTAGTTTCTGTAACCCCAGATATGTGTGGCTGAATTTACAAACCACGTCACATGAAAGACGTAAACCATTCGAACAGCAAGCCCCCAAAGCAACCATGAAACTCCGATCTCAGGACCATACAGTGCCCAGCCAGTTGCAAGCAATCCACCGCCAATTACAAAATGCCAAAGCAAAAATGTTTTGTGAAAGAACATCACACCAGAATCTTTAGCTAAGTCGGGCGCCCAACGAGTACAGTGTGCTTGAATTTCATCGCTCGTATGTTTTGGAAAAAGCCAAAGAATGTGACTCCATAAGCCACCCTCGCGAGGACTATGTGGATCACCATCCTGATCACTAAAACGATGATGTTTGCGATGATTAGCGACCCAAACAATAGCAG
>JAUWWJ010000048.1 GCA_030616935.1 Planctomycetaceae bacterium | reverse complement strand
TGGATAGATCCACACATAAATCAGCTACTGCAACTCGCACTCACCAGTCTCGTCATCGCAACATTCGGCCGTTCTATTTTTGCCCGTGGCATTCGTAGTATTGCCACAGGCCACCTCAACATGTTTACGCTGATTACTCTTGGCGTCAGCGCCGCCTATGGATTTAGTGTTGTCGCTACGCTCTTTCCGAATCTTTTTCCAGACTCGTTCCTGAACCCTCAAACTAATCTCATACACACATTTTTTGATGCAGCTGCAATGATTATTGCACTTGTCCTCCTTGGACAAGCACTTGAGAACCAAGCCCGGTCGAAAACTGGAACTGAACTTCGTTCACTCGTATCGCTTGCTCCAATGACTGCTCGGGTCATAGTCGAAAATGACGAACAAGACGTACCACTAAGCCAGGTCCATCCAGGAGACCGTTTACGAGTCCGACCAGGTTAGACTATTCCTGTTGACGGCACGCTTTTGGACGGAGCAAGTCATGTTGATGAATCATTATTAACGGGTGAGCCTTCACCCGTAGAAAAGAACCGGGGCGACGAGGTTATTGCAGGAACAAAAAATGGCAGGGGAAGTTTCATTCTTTTGGCAAAAAAAACAGGGTCTGAAACTCTCTTGTCACGCATCATCACGCTTGTAGGTGCGGCTCAGAGGAGTAAAGCACCTGTCCAAAGAATGGCTGATACCGTGGCCAGTATTTTCACCCCAATAGTACTGGCCATAGCACTCGCAACTTTTATTGGATGGTTTTTTCTCGGCCCTCAACCCCGACTAGCACATGCGATCATCTCAAGTGTTTCAGTCTTGGTGATTGCGTGCTCTTGCGCTATTGGCCTTGCGACCCCAATGTCTATTGTCGTTGGCGTTGGTCGTGCTGCCCGCGAAGGAATCCTATTCAAAGATGCCAAATCACTTGAGACACTTGGACAAAGCAAGAGCCTCATGATTGATAAAACGGGAACATTAACAGAAGGCCAACCGACTGTTACTGACATCGTACTACTCAGCAATCAACCCGAAGAAGAGGTCCTGTTGTTGGCCACTGCGATTGAATTGAGTAGCGAACATCCACTCGCCACCGCAATCTGCCAAGCAGCTCGTGACCGCAATCTGGTGGTACGGCACAATGCTGAGAATTTCCTGTCAACGCCCGGCTCTGGCGTACAGGGAACTGTAGCGGACAAGTCTGTCGCCCTTGGCAACGAGGCTTTTCTAGAGAAGCAAGATGTGCCCGCTAACGAACTAAACGAATTTCGAAAAGCTGCCGATCCATTCCGAGCAAACGGAAAAACAATTACTGGCATTGTGATCAATTCTCATATCGTTGGTCTGCTAGCTATCACGGACCCGGTAAAAAAATCTGCCCGTACAGCAATCAGGCAGTTACAACAATTAGGAATTCAAATCACAATGTTGACCGGAGACCATTCTGATAATGCTGGCGTTCTTGCACGATCAGTTGGTATCGAGCACTACGAAGCAGGACTTACACCGCAAGAGAAATATCAGTGTATTACTACAAGTCATTCCAAGGGCGAGCGAACCATAATGGTCGGTGACGGAGTGAATGATGCCCCAGCCCTTGCGGCTGCCACCATCGGTGTCGCCATGGGCACAGGGAGCGATGTAGCAATAGAGACTGCTGATGTCACTCTCATCCGGGGAGACCTGCAAGCTCTTCCGTATTCCATTCAACTAAGTCGATATGTTTTGTTGAACATTCGACAGAATCTATTCTTGGCATTTTTTTACAACGTCATAAGTATCCCATTAGCAGCGGGTATTCTCGTGCCTTTATTCGGCTCAGGGTGGCAGGTAAGTCCAATCTTTGCAGCTGCTGCGATGAGTTTGAGCAGTGTATCTGTTGTTATAAATGCCCTCAGGCTTCGAACAGAACATATCTCATTACCGCCCGCATAGGCTTCTAGGCACATTCCTAACGAGATCTACTCTGATACGAGCGGTATGCCGACCGCTTCTGTTGTCGCCGAAGTTCGTATGCTTCGCGTCTCTGAACTAATTGCATGACCCGTGTCGAGTTCACAACATAGACAGACGGATCATCGATAACGAATGGTGTTGACCATGTTGTACCGTCATTCAGATTGCACGAATTGAAGAAGAATGAGTTCAGTCGTTCCGCACGAAAGCTATACGGAAATTGGCTTGTTAAATGATCTTGAGAAGTCAAATCATCAACGCCCTGGCGAGCAAAATAATGAATTTGGCCGTCGGGTGAGAGTGACATTCCTAATGTCCACCAACCGAACTGATCAGCCGAAATATTTTTTACTGGAAAATCAATTCCTCGATGATCTCCGCGTACCTTAATCAGTGCTGAGTCACTTTCGACACCTCGTGATGTTTCGCTACGAAAGTGAATCCACATTCCCGGCCAGTAAGGCTCGACGACTGGTGAACTACCGGAGGCAAAAAATCCTCTGTTGGGCTCAAGCTTCGTTGTACGAACACCAACTCGAATACCAAAGTGAGGTCCGCTACGATTCTCCCACTTTTCCGCGGGGGGCAACCAAATACGAACAACACAACTAGGAATTTCATGTACGGGGATTTGGGACCCAAGCCTCGTGGTAATACCGCAAATCAAATCATCCTGCTGCACCGTCCTAGAATATGTCCCGGGAACACCCGAGTGCAACGTTCGAATAAGAAGCGCGTGGTTACTTTCAGGCAAACCGTTCGGAGGTGTTTTAATTACTTCTAGAAGATCCGGTTGGCCTCGTTCTGGGCCTTCCTGCATTCTTTTATTCCCCGAAAAGGCCAACGGCCCACGTGCTCGCCCATCTTCTTCTCGAGAACTCTTGGGATGGTTGTGATAAAATTTCCAACCGTCTTCTTCAAATGTATCCCCGAGAAAATCAATTTTGGCCCCACTACCCGGCACCGGAACTGCTGCAACTGATAACGAGTAGTCAAGAGCAAGCACATCAGAAGCAAAAAAAGCAGTGATGCCCAGTGCAACATATCGAGATAAAGCGTATTTCATAATTCTTTTTAGTGATAGTTTGAAAAAATCAAAAACGGTGTGACTGACGAGCAGACCCGATAAATGATTTCGACGAAAATCACAATTCAGAATAGTGATGAAACGACCGGCGTTTCTGTCCGTACAATTCGTGCAAGCCAACCAGATCTTGATGAAATCAAGGAAAATTTCTCAGATCAGTGATGCACGTACCCGCGTTGTGTGCTGCGCGCAGTTTTGTCGAGTGCATGAAGCGATCTGATGCATCGCTCAGCCAACTGGCTTTCGGAGAGGCTGTCTACTTCTTCAGCGGTGATGACCGCACCGAATTCCAGTCGGATTCGTCCGGGACGAGGCAGCAGTCGGGACCGTGGCCAGCATTCATAGGCCCCAACAATAGCTACCGGAACAATTGGGACCCCTGCACGCTTTGCCAATAACGCAAAGCCATTTTTCATTTCACCTAGTTGGCCAGATGCTGTCCTTGTACCTTCTGGAAAAATGATTACAGCGGCCCCCTTCCGTAGTCTTTGTATGACGGTCCTCATTGCGGTAACTGTCGAAGCATTTCGATCAATTGGAACGGCACCAAGTGCAGCAATCGCACGAGCAAAGGGCCCAAAAGTGAAAAGACTGCTCCGAGCAAGACTCGAGAGTCGTCGATCTGTGGCCAGACCAAGCAAGAGTGGATCAAGATGACTTTGGTGGCTTGAGAGAACCACAAGGCCACCAGCCTTTGGTAGACGCTCCACTCTTCCAAGACGAAAACCAAATAGTGATACAGCAAACGTACGGGAAAGAAACCACAACGTGTCGTAGAGTAATCGACCCCACCATTCCTGGTGACTCTCTGTCTTTTTTGTAATTGTAGAGACTAAGGAATTCTTATCGACCATTGGCTCATTTTGTTTAAAAGCATTCATCCGCACTCTCTGAAATTCCAACCTGACTGGGCTTCTAATTTGAAATGAGCCCGCGATCGCAGGCAAATTCTAAAACCTGTTTCACGACATTTTCGAGCGACAGCTCATCCGTGTTGATAATAATTGCATCTAATGCAGCTGCCATCGCCCCCACCGGACGATTTCTATCCCCTTGATCTCGCTGTAATTGACTGTGCAAAATCTCATCCATCGTTCGGCTCTGATCTCCAATATCAACTCTTTCACGGTACCGTCGTGCTGCCCGTGCTGCCGGAGATGCATCAAGATAAATTTTCAATTCTGCATCAGGGAATACAACCGTACCTTGATCACGGCCTTCCGTAACAAGATTAAACTCTTCAGATAAACTCCGCTGCATCTTTTTCATTTCTTCACGCACAGAAGGCGCATCTGCAACTGATCGCGTAGCCGTGGTCACGCGATCAGTGCGTATTTCTGCTGTAATATTTCTACCGTTTAAAAACACATCACCATGAGCAGACTGAATATCAAGGCTTGCTGCCAACTCCGCCAGATCTTTTTCATTCTCAAGGGATATATTTTGCTCGAGTGCTGCCAAAGCAACTGATCTGTACATTGCGCCAGTGTCCATATGGTACCAGCCCAACTCGTGAGCAAGCGCTTTCGCTGTAGAGCTTTTCCCTGCACCAGCAGGCCCATCAAGCGTGATGATTTTCACTGAAAATAATCTCCAGGTCGACTAATTCATAACGATGCAGCAGGCACTCAATAGCGTTCCCGTCAATCACGAGACCCGCTTCGTTGGTTCCTTGTGATTCATGTACTTCACCATTCCAGCAAACGTGGGTTACCTTTCGGCTGAAGTTGAGTCTCATCCTGCGCTCTTGCCCACATGATTCAAGCAAGCGGAGACAGAGACCGTCTTCCACCGAATCATTACTGAGTGTGGCGGCCGATACGAGACGAACGTTTGGGGGTAGCCTTAGCGGCATCTGAGGTGGCTGGAGCGAACCTGTTGCAGCCCATTCGAACCCCGAGTTGACTGCGTGAGGCAAGTCGATCCCGAGAGCAAGTTGAAACGTCTGAACATGAGTGACACAGTCTGTCGTTAATACCGTATCGAGCGTGTGCGAACTACTCCGCACATGCCACGGATGACAACCAGTAAAAATTTGTAACCCGCTGGACGCAGCAAGCGATAGCTGTTGTTCATCCTGACGGGCTAACGCACTACCACTACGAACGACAGAAAGAAGCCAAGGGGAAAAAATACGCTGGCGCTCAGTTTCTACACATTGTGTTTGAACAGTCCGGTAAAGATCACAGAAATCATTTTCATTCCAGGCGAACCGACATGCAAAAAATCGACTCAAGGCGTCACTTGTAGAAGGCACAAGCGAATGCAGTTCTTGCGAGGGCTCAACTACTATTGATACCGACACTGCGGACCCGTCCAATATAAAATGTATTTTCTGAGAGAATCGAGCGAGCACAGAACCATTGTCATGGATCAAAGTACCGTGGCTTTCAATACCATCTTCACAGCGATCAACTCGATCGGCCACCATCTCTGAATACTGGAAGTCTGAGGAATGAGATCCAGGCTCATCCCAACAAAGAGCGAGTTGTTGTGACAATCGATTCCGACCATCTTTTTGATCACGAACTGATACGATCCCACCGGTTTGCCGATGCACCCTGACGACTAGATTCTTGCTACGTAACGTCAGAGCGTCTTGAGATTTTTGCCGTCTCGGCAGCCACTTACTGAGAAAATCTTTCCACCATCGTTGAGTAACGCTCTCCGAGGACTTCGTGTCGCCTCGTTCTTGAAGCACCTCTTCGTTACTACAATATGATTGTAAAATATTTTGATATCTGCCCTGATTGTCTACTAGCTGACACGACTCGACAGAAATAATATCCGGCTGCGACATGGAACTTGATTCAAATTTATCGTGATGAGCAACGCCAGCGACCTTCGTGCCCGGTGAAAGACCAACACGAAATCCGTCTTGTTCGAATGAAACTGGGAAAGAGAGGTCGGCAGTTTCGCCAAGCAGCGTTTCTGCGGTACAGAATCGACCAAAAATATTCGTCCATGATGCGGCTCGACGAAGTAAATCAAACCACGAACTTGCGGTACCTGCATGATGACAGAACATAATCAGAACCATATGGTCGTGATCCATGGCATCGCTTAATGTCGAACTTAGGGAGAGCACAGCCGCAGAACTACGAGCGTCGAGCATTTTTGGCTCAAGTGCGTCAAGCTGATCTTTACTTTCATTTCTCCACTGGAACCGTGCGGCTCCAGCAGACGGCATAGGGAATCCATCAAAGCTTGACCACAACACTCCCTGATATCCAAGCCGCTGCAAAACTGGCAAAAAGAGAGACGCACGTGGCCCAGCATGGCAGCCAAATATCTGCGGAAGAACACCGGCAGCTTTTTGCCATACGGCCCTTCCTTCAGCTACCTCGCGATCCAGCTGTTCTGGCGACATCAGAGCAACTGGAAGATTTCCGGACACGCTGCCGAGCAAAGACAGAGAGCCGTCAGCAACTCTGGTTTTTATTAATTCGGCAATGCTAGATAACGATTGATCAAAACAACTGACGGTCTTTGTATCGGCCAATAATGTTGTCGGAACTGGAGACTGCAATTCACTCTGCAGCGTTGCTACAGAGCTTTCTGAAAAAAGGACCAGATCGAGGCACCAGCACTCAACTGGGTAAAAGTGATCTCGTGCAGCCTCAAGGCACTGGAACGCCTGTGTCAATTTTTCTTGTGCGAGTACCGACTCATCATCCCTCCAAGCTTTCGCTGCTTCAACAACAACTTCTGGAAAGCCGGTTTGATCCAAATTCGTATCGGACCGCATACGACTGGCTAACCGTTCAAATAGTAAAACGGTCAGACCGAGCGAACGAAAATCCTCAGCAAAAGAGACCTGCCATTTAGATAATGTTTCAAGCTGTCTGCCGATTGAAGAATCGGTCGTCATCTCGGCACAACATGCTTCAAGCAATTCTAAAAGGAATGATTCAGAAGCATCTTGATGAAGAAAACTTTGTCCTGCAATAAATGGCGGGGAAGCTCCGGTTGTAAATCGTTCGGAAAGTCCTTCCGGTACAATCCCTACAATTTTTCCTTCACGAGTCCAGGGCAAGTCAACACTCGCCCAGCCAGGAAGTCCGCCTGATACACAAATAACAAAAGGGTGCCACGCAACTGTCCATGCATTAAGAATCGCTGATGCATCATCGTTTTCAATCCATTCAGACAAATCTTCAAGCGAGTGACACGGAAGAAAGACCGCCACTTCTGGTCGAGAATATTGCTCAGAATTATTCATATCAAACTGCCAGTTCTCGCAAGACCGCTTTCCAGTCGGCAAAAAGTGCACACGAAGCACCGCTTTATCTCGTACCAACGGAAAAGTGAGAAATAGAATGTAGCCTATTCCGAACAATACACTCTGTCATGCTGGCCGTTTTGACACAATGTAACGGGTTTGCTTATTCACCGTTTGACACTAGAAAACGTGAACTCATACAGTTCCTGTATGGTATCCTTCCTGAGTGTAAACTTTAGGTAGAATTTGATTTGATTCCCATTCGATGGTGGGCTAGTTTCCTTTCAATTTATTTTTGAACAAACGGGTGCGGCATGGCACGCTCGCGAAACGTCTGGGGTATTGATATCGGCAAGTGTGCGCTGAAGGCCTTGCGCTGCAGCCGTTCCCCAGATGGGGAAACCCTTGTAGCTGAGTCTTTCGATTACGTCGAATACCCCATGTTGCTTACTCAGCCTGAAGCTGACCCAGGGGAACTTGTCCGAGATGCCGTAGAGGAATTTCTCAGTCGTAATGATATCTCCGGAGACACGATCGCCGTTTCAGTTCCGGGGCAGGCAGGGCTCAGCAAGTTCATTAAATTGCCCCCTGTTGAAGCAAGCAAGATTCCGGACATTGTCACCTATGAAGCCCGGCAACAAATACCATTTCCGCTTGAACAGGTCATATGGAGTTGGCAAAGACTCGAAGGTGGAATTGAGGAGAGTGGCTTTGTGATTGATGCTGAAATTGCACTTTTTGCAATGAAGCGAGATCAGGTTGCAAAGGCTCTCGAGCCGTTCAAGGAAGCCGATATTGAAATCGACATCCTGCAACTGAGCCCAGTCTCTCTAGCGAACGTCGTCATGTTTGATCAACTCCCCAAACTGAGTGAAGTTGATCCAGAAGCCCCCCCTCCATCGATTGTTTTAGCTTCAATGGGCGTGGATTCAACAGATCTTATTGTTACCAATGGGCTGAAAATTTGGCAGCGGACGATGCCTATTGGTGGCAGTAATTTCACTCGGGCTCTCGTTCAGGGAATGCGGATGACATTCCCAAAAGCAGAGAACTTAAAACGCAATGCCGCACGGGCTGACGATCCGAAAAAAGTTTTCCAGACCTTGAGACCTGTGTTCAACGAATTTGCCAGCGAATTACAGCGATCTCTGAATTACTTTACTGGACAAGATCGTACTGCGAAAATTGGTCAGGTCTTGCTTGTTGGCAACGCTGCAAAACTTCGTGGACTCAGCGACTTTCTTGCAAAACAACTCCAGCTTGAAGTACATCGTTTGCGGGAATTCAAGCGGCTTGAGGGAGATCTCATTTTAAAGACTCCTGCCTACCGTGAAAACCAACTGGCCTTTGCGACGGTGTATGGATTAGCGATGCAGGGATTGGGTGTCGCGAGCATACGAACCAACCTCTTGCCGAGCGATGTCACTCGGGACCGATTAATACATGCCAAGAAGCCTTGGGCAGTTGTTGCCATGTTAGGCCTTTTGGTTGCCGCACTCATTAATTTTCTGGGTATATATGTTGCCTGGAGTAGCTACTCTGAAAGTCTTTTCACAGATGCGTTTACACAAATTGACTCCGTTG
>JAUWWJ010000446.1 GCA_030616935.1 Planctomycetaceae bacterium | reverse complement strand
CAGAGTTCTCTATCGGGGGCCTGACGGTGCGGTTGTAGTAGGACGTTCCATGGACTGGGAACAGTCGTTGGAGGTGAATCTGTGGGCCTTTCCCGCTGGGCTTCAGCGCGATGGAAATGCTGGTGCTCGGTCACTTAAGTGGAAGTCAAAATACGGGAGTGTTGTCGCGACCTGCTATGACAAACTCGTGGCTGATGGCATGAATGAAAAAGGGCTTGTGGTGAATGTCCTCTATCTATCCAGCAGTATCTATCCGAAGTTTGATGGTACTCGGCCTACCCTCTCAATTGGAGCCTGGGCACAGTATGTGCTCGACACATTTGCAACAGTTGATGAAGCAGTAACGGCTCTCAAGGACGAACCCTTTCAGCTTGGTGTTTTGATCATGCCTGGCGGACATGCAGGGACGGTACACCTCTCTCTTGCTGATGCGACAGGAGACTCTGCCATTTTTGAATACATTGATGGCAAGCTGGTTGTTCATCATGGAAAACAGTACAGCGTGATGACCAACGATCCACCGTACGATCAGCAGTTGGCACTCAATGGCTATTGGCAGGAAGTGGGCGGGAGCATCATGTTGCCGGGAACCGAACGGCCTGCTGATCGGTTTGTCAGGGCAAGCTACTATCTCGGAAAAGCCCCGCAGACATCTGATGAGAGGGAGCAGATTGCCAGCGTGTTCTCGATTATTCGAAATGTGTCAGCGCCGATTGGTGCAGTACATGCCGGGCAGCCGAACGTGGCAGCAACGTTATGGCGGATTGTGGCTGATCAGAAACGCCGCACGTACTACTTTGAACTGACAGATACACCGAATATTTTCTGGGTCGATCTTTCGAAACTTGATCTGTCCGTCGGTCAGCCCATGCGGATGCTTGCTGTCGAGGGTGCACCAGTGATGGCAGGGGAAGTTTCTGATCGTTTTGAAAAACAGACAGATTTTGAGTTCATGGTTGGCAGTGATCCAGGGGCACAAAAATGAGCCTGTGTACGAGGTGGCTGTGAAGGTTTTATGACAGAATTCACTCGCCATATGTGTTACTTCAGCAATGTGAGGGTAGTGAAAATGCGGCTTCAATATGTTGTCTTAAGTCTCATACTGTGCTGGAGCACTTGTCAATGGGAGAGTGTGCTCGCTACAGAAGTCCAACGGAAACCGAATGTCGTTATCCTGTTTATTGATGATCTTGGGTACGGCGACCTTGCATGTTTTGGAAACAAAAGAATCCCAACCCCTCATATTGATAGTCTTGCAGCTGATGGTGTCCGTTGCACCATGTCATACATTACCAATCCACCATGTTCGCCAAGTCGTTGCGCTTTGATGACGGGCATGTACGCCCAACGATTTGGGAAATCAGGTATGGCGCGGGGGTTGCCCATACCGAGTGATCACCCAACGTTGGCTGAATTGATGAGAGACGCGGGCTACGTGACTGGGCAGATTGGCAAGTGGGATATCGGCTCTGTTGGGCAAGGTCCCCATGAGCGTGGTTTCATGGAAGTCGCCAAAGACCCACCAGGAACGCAGTACATCCGAGAAACACAGGATGGAAGCAAAGCCTATCTTACCGATCTCAATGGTGATTCCATGGTTGAGTTCGTTGATCGAAACGCAGGGCATCCATTCTTCTTGTATTTTTCGCCACTCGCAGTTCATTCAAAGGTTAAAGAGACACCACAACGGTACAAAGACCGTATTCCAGGCGGTGACGGCACCGCCTATGAAGGCGCTGTTGTTGCTGTTGATGATGCTGTTGGCAAACTTCTTGCTGCTTTACGAAAGCATGGTATTGAGCAAGAGACACTCATTCTGATTACCGGTGACAACGGAGCAAATATTACCGAGGGTGGAACGTCTGAACCATATAGAGGAGGGAAAGGAAAATACACGCAGCAAGAGGGCTGGGTGTATACACCAACCGTTATTACATGGCCTCAAAGAATACCTGCTGGCAAGACCTATTCCGGATTAATGGGAACGATTGATTTTTACGCAACTGTCACTGCGGCTGCCGGGCTCAAACTACCTGCCCGATGTGACGGGAAGAACCTTCTGCCGTTTCTTTCTGGTGATCTTCAGGGAGATGCACACAAGTACCTGTTTTGGCATAATGCCGATCCGACTGATGCGCCTCGCCGAAATATCTATGCGGTGCGTTGGAAAAATTGGAGGCTTATCAAGGCAGAAGACGTATGGACTCTGTTTGACTTGATGCAGGACCCAAAAGAAACACGAGATATCGCCAAAGAGCATCCAGATGTTGTGGAGAATATGGTTCAACAATACGACGAATTTGTTGACTCACTCCCGCCACTGAAACCGAGCGCAGAGTATAAGGGAGGCGGATCTGT
>JAUWWJ010000258.1 GCA_030616935.1 Planctomycetaceae bacterium | reverse complement strand
ATCTTTCTGTATTACGCCAGTAAACTGTTCCCACAGCACCTGCCCAAGCGGCTACTGGAGTACCGGGACACCTACGAGCACCTTCTCATCCTTGTCACGGCGGACGAAGCGATCGACGAGGCGAGGCGATACCTTGAAAACGATTGGGGCCGAACACACGGGGTCGGATTTTTCGAGTGTTCAGAACGCGAACAAGAGGCGGCACTCCTTCACCGTTTTAGCGCTGCGGGGGCTGGGCTCCGGTCTCAGAATCTGTACCAAAAAACCACCGAAGAGGTTTTATCACTCGATATTGCATTGCTTAGCAATGATCCAGACTGGACCGAAGATCTCCCTGATGAACTCACCAAGGACTTGGTGCTCGACCTGTCCTACGGACATTACCTGTGTCATGTGTTTCACAATATTTATGTGTACCGCAGGGGCACTGATATGGAACGGGTCAAGACGCTTATGCTGGAGCGGCTAAAGGCTCGAGGAGCCAAATTTCCGGCAGAGCACAACGTCGGCCATCTGTATGAATCCGAGCCGGTTGTCGAGCAGTTCCATCGCAAACTCGACCCGACCAACACCTTCAATCCAGGTATCGGAAAAACAAGCAAAAAACGGCTCTGATTCACCTTGGGGGCCGGTCGACATGCACCCCGGGCTAGACCGCATTCTTCATTTCCCACTGAAGCAATGTGCAGCATGGAACGGGGATGGATCTAGTCAGGCAGCAAAACACCAGATCTTGAGACTGTCTAGCCCTGACGCGAGCTTGGAAGTATGTATTTTTGCCTTAAAAATAGGGCCTGAGAAAACTCATCAAATCCACATATTTGTCTCACAATTGCCTCATAAAAGATGTCGACACTCTTTGCAGTTAACGGAGGTGAAAATGTTTTTCGCTGATGTACATACTTATCTATTACTAAGGAGTTAGACGTGCTACACACTGCTCATTCTTCTCAGCCAACTGGAAGTCGAAATCGCGGCTTTACGCTGATTGAGCTTCTTGTTGTTATTGCCATTATTGGTGTTCTTGTCGGTCTTCTTTTACCAGCCGTTCAGCAAGCTCGTGAAGCTGCTCGTCGGTCTTCGTGTTCAAACAATATGAGGCAGCATGGCCTCGCGATGCATAACTTTGAAAATGCACGTACATATTTTCCAGCAGCGTGTTACACCGTTGATTCGGATCCATCTCAGGGTGGAACTCCAACAAAGGGAAATCCAGCGGGTAAAGAGACCTCATGGACTGCATTTGTCCTTGCAAATTTAGAGCAAGGTAATGTTCCTTATGACTTTACGAAGCACTGGTGGGAAAACACAGCAGCTGCAGCAATTCAGCCAAGTGTTTTCAAATGTCCTTCAGCTCTCCCACCTACAGGTGGATATGCAGCTATTGATGGACCAACCAGAGATAATGATTCATCAGCTCCTTCCCTTGATCCTGATAGCTTTGGTCAGCGTGACTATGAAGCTTTAACTGGTGTCAAGGAATACATTGTTCCCGACGCTAGGAATCCTTGGATTGATGATGGTGATGAATGCCGTGGTGCTCTTATTAAAGATGCAGAAACAAAAGTAGCTCAAATTGTTGATGGGCTGAGCAACACGCTGATGTTTGTTGAAAAGGCGAGCGCTCCCGATGTCTATGAAGGTCGGGGTAACTTGTCACCAACGGGTGATACCAATCAGACGATTGCGGCACTCGATTCACTTGGGCCAGCGAAGTTGCATGGTATTAACCCAACGTGTGATCCTAAATGTAAGCGAAAAAGAGACGATGGTAATGTTGCTTTCAACGCAACAAATGATGGGGAAGCCTATGGCTTTCACCCAGGCGTACTTGTCGTAAGTAGCATGGACGGTGCAGTTCACACGTTGTCGGAGTCAATCGATGTAGTACTCTTTGGTTCGATGATTACGCGTGGTGGTGGTGCCTATACCGCTTCCAATGGTGTAAGAGAACAAAACATCGAGTGGTAGTTTTCCAAAGAGAAAACAGATTGGTTTATGGCACATAGTCATCAATCACAAGTGCTCTCAAAGGCTGCGGCCGCGCTACATTTCTGTGGCGTGGTCGTAGTTTTTTTTATTTCCTCGACGGGAAACGGGGAGGCAGAAGAGCCACTGCTTGAGAGTGGTAAATCGTTGCAGTGTCAGGTTGTTGCAAGCGGCGTATTTCCCGAGATTATCCTTGCGCAAGAAGATCCATCTGTGTCACAAGATGTCCCTGTAGTGCTCGGTGGAATAAGTGACGTTACTGTTGAGAAAGCGATTGATGATAGCGGCCAGTTTGTCATACGACTGCTAACCGACAGAGGTCCCTCACGCAAGATTGAGACAGCAGATGGAAAACAAAGAGTATTCCTCAATCCCTCTTTTGTTCCAACAGTACTCGTCTTTGGGATTTCAGGATGTTCACTTGACGAGAGCCGTGGTGAATCAAAGAAACTCAAAATAAACCTCCAGTCTCAGTTTTCACTTCAAACCCCTCGAGGAAAAGTGATTACTGGGCGTTCAAACGGTCTTGAGGGTGACGATAGCATTGCAAATCCGTCTGGTGAAGAATTGCTTGCTCCCGATGTCAACGGGATTGATCCTGAAGGATGTGCTCTTCTTGCTGATGGAACCTTCTGGCTATGCGAAGAATATCGACCATCAGTTTTATGTTGTGAAGCCGACGGCACGGTTATCAAGCGATTTATTCCAAAAGGTGTAAAACTTCCGTCGAGTGATATCCAGATTGTCGAAAATCTTCCGGCTCATTACGCAAAGCGCCGAGCCAATAGAGGTTTTGAATCATTGGCACTGAGTCCCGATGAATCCACAATCTGGGCTTTGATGCAGAGCCCATTTGACAATGAAGCAGCTGAGCGTTCGGGAAATGTGCGGCTCCTCGGATGCAATACGGAACATGGTCAACCAACAAGTGAATACGTCTATCGTCTCGGTGACCCTGCTGCCGCTGATTTTCTAACCGGAGGCGTCGTTCCTAATGATGGGAAACTTTGTGCAATGGCGGCCATAGGCCCGAAGAAGCTTCTCATTCTCGAGCAATCAGATGATGGTGATGCGAAAATGTATCGCTGTGAATTAGATAAAGCGACCAACGTCCTCGGCGATGATAAAGGCCTAGATGGTGTCCGCAATCTGTCACGGGTTGGCGTGACCCCAGTCAAGAAAACGCTTGTAGCAGATCTTGCAAATCTTCTTCCGTCTTTTGCGTCTGACATTACTGCGGGCCAATGGCAACCAGAACCTGATGAAAAAGTAGCAGGCTTGAAACTCGAGGGCCTGGCTGTACTCGATAACAAACATATTATCGTTTCCAACGATAATGATTTTAATGTTGACAGTAGGTTTGATGAGAATGAACCAGAACGACAATCATGTGTATGGGTGATATCACTTCCACAACCTCTATAAGGCCTATTAAGCCCGAAAGATATCCGAAAGGGAAAATTATGAAAGTCAAATTGAATGCTTTTCTGACAACTATGCTGGTCTTTGTTGGGTGCTGCATTCTTTCAGGATGTGGAACTTCTAGTCTTGGTGACTTGCCGAAGGTTTCTCAGATGCAGGGCAAAGTACTTCTTCCGACAGGAAAACCTTTAACGGGTAGAAAACTCGTGCTCCGCCCAAAGGTTCGTGGATCCCAGGGTGCTTCGGCAATGTCGACTGATATTAATAAGGACGGCACCTTTACGATTCAGTCACAAGGTGATGAAGGTGGGAATCTAGTAGCAACTGAATACAAAGTTTTTATTAGTCTGAATGGTGATCCAAAAAATCGAGGTTTAAAAAGAGTCGTGCCGCAAAAGTATCAAGATGTCAGTGAAGAAGATTTCGAAACCGACCTTTTTGTGAATCTGGCCGAACAGGCTGATGGCATCGTATTGAAAATGACAAAGGGTTAATCGGTTTCTCTGAGCTGCCAAAATAGGT
>JAUWWJ010000265.1 GCA_030616935.1 Planctomycetaceae bacterium | reverse complement strand
CTACGGCCTGGGTGGTTCGACATCATTGCTGGCTATTGGAAACCAAATCCAGTCACTGGGTAGCCTTTCGCCGCCCACAGTCGAAGGGTCCATTATTGTTGGCACCATCACAGCCAGCATGGCTGCGGTACTTCTTCCAGTTATGCTTGGAACAGCACTCGCCGGAGCAGCTTTTCGGATGGCTGCCGTTCCAATGCACTTTTACGCCCCCGATGTTTATCAAGGCACGAGCACAAGTAACGCTGCTGTACTCTCGACGCTCCCGAAAATAGCAGGCATTGTCATGCTTGCTCGCATAATTGCTTTGGCTATTCCCCCGCTGGGAAGTGGACAAACTATTGGTCCGGTCGCTGAGACACTACTTCTCCAGACATGGCATCTCCTTGCTATTGTTGCGGCCGTCACCATGACGGTTGGAAACTGCATGGCACTGCTTCAAAACAACCTACGAAGACTTTTGGCCTGCTCCTCAATTGCTCATGCGGGATATTTATTAGTTGGTCTGGCGGCAGTGACCGCAGCAGCAACATCTGAACAAGGATCACTTGGTGGAGAATCAATAACGGCAAGTGCTTTGACACTGGACGGACTGGCTTCAACACTTTTCTATTTGGCAACATACGTACTTGCAACGGTCGGGTTGTTCGGTGGAATCGTCTACCTCGGGCATCGTTGGCCTGAATGGTCTACGTCAAGCAGCAAAAGGCCAAAACTTGAGGAGATTGAAACTGTTGATGATCTTAATGGATTATCAACAACGAATCCTGTTGCTGCGTTCTGCTTGGCAACGTTCCTGTTAAGTCTTGCTGGAATCCCACCGCTACCTGGTTTTTGGGGAAAGCTGTCACTTGTGACCTCGTCACTTAGCGTAGACGGTGGCGATGCAGCCTTTGGTGATCGAAAGGCATGGTTTATAGGCTTAAGTATTGTCTTGGTACTCAATGCGGCTATTGCAGCCGCCTACTATCTTCGCTTGATTGCTGCCATGTACTTCAAATCTACTAACAAAGGAGTTCAGGCAGACGGAGGCCTTTCTTCCGGATTGGCTATGGTCGTCTGTCTCATGGTGCTTCTTTCGGTCTCTATTCGACCACGTGGGCTGTTTACGGCCGCCTTGCATGCCGGCAACACATTGTCTGGCAATATTGAAGCAGAAACAATGCTTCCACAGACAACACAGATTTCTATTAGGGATGCCATGATTGCCACCAAAACACAAAAGGATAGTCAATGAATAAAGCACTGACCTCAGAAAACATTCGAGAGATACTTGCTGATATGAATGACCCTGAGTCAGGAAGACTGCTTTCTGATTTGGGCCAGATTGGTGATGCAACCGCGGATGAAAAGAAGATTACGCTTGATGTTGCTCTCACAACACATTCTGCAATTCTCTGGCGACAAACGCAGGGACGTATTGAAGAGCGGCTCAGAACGGCTTTCCCAAATATCCCGGATATACAAATAACTATCAGGCCTCATGAAAGGCCACCTACTAAAATTGGCCAGGTCGGCCTTGAAGCAAAAAGTGTTATTGCAGTTGGATCAGGCAAGGGAGGCGTTGGCAAAAGTACAATAGCCGTATCACTTGCAATCGGTCTGGCACGAGCTGGGAGCAAAGTCGGTATTCTTGATGCGGATGTCTATGGACCGAGCGTTCCTCACCTTGTTGGCCTTGAGGGACGTCCGGCAATTCAAGAGGGACGCATTGTTCCACCACAACTCAACCCGGGGCAACCTCATCAGACGTTGCCAACGGGACTGAATCCTGAAACCGTACCGATCATGTCGATGGGCTTTCTTGTGCCACCTGGTGAAGCGGTTGTTTGGAGAGGTCCTATGCTCCACGGCGCAATACAGCAAATGCTCCGTGATACGAATTGGGGACCACTCGATTACCTGATTATCGACATGCCACCAGGAACTGGCGATATTGCGTTGACACTTTCTCAGGTCCTTCCGCTCTCAGGCGCTGTTGTCGTCTGCACACCCCAAGATGTTGCACTTCTTGATGCCACCAAAGCAATTGCAATGTTTCAGAAGGTCAATATCCCCGTACTTGGCATGGTAGAAAACATGAGCTTCTTTTTATGCCCGGATAATAATAAACGTTATGATATTTTTGGAAATGGTGGTGCAAAACGCACCGCAAAAGAACTGAACATCCCATTGCTTGGTGAGGTTCCGATACAGATACCAATTCGTGAGCATGGCGATGCTGGAAAAACAGTTGCCAATTTTGACGATGCACAAACACGACCGTATCTTGAATCAATTTGTGAAAACCTTGTGAGTGGGCTTGCTCACCGGCATGCGTCGGCGCCACCAATGCCTTCCTTGCCAACGCTCTAGAGAGCTTTATGAGAAACCCGCTCCTGCTGAACATTCTTTTATTTACATAACTGGGGTGGCTCTCAGTACTGGCAGGAATTTGATTTTTGCTAGGCTTTCGAATATGTGGCCTACTACTAAGTTTGACATAACCCAATTTGGCGAGAACTCAATCGAGATAGCACCATGAAAGATGAAGAGTCATTGAATCCTGATGATACTTTTTGCCAGGCTCAAGTTGATGTTCAGAAAATGATTGATCGACTTAAGGAGCAAGTTGATTCGGATCAGGAAGAGGAATAATCCAAACAGATTTTCCCTAGATTTCTCTCTTGCCGTTCGAACCCGTCATCAATTCATCGTCCTAGAGGGTATTGGACGATGTCCCACCGATCTTTACTTTTCTTTTAATCTTAGAGTACTCGGCGCATCACGATCACTTGTTATAACGAACAGCCTTTCGTCTCAAAAAACACCTTGAAAGCGACTTTGAAATACAATGAGTTCGAACTTGTCACTGTTAAAAATCGCTCTTTTACTCTTCGCCTTGCTGCCATGTGTAAACTTGAAAAATGCATTAGCCAAGAAACCAAACATACTTTTCATCGCCGTTGATGACCTCAATCATTGGGTTGGCTATACAGGCAGAAACACGCAGTGCAAAACACCGAATATCGATCGTTTAGCTGCTATGGGTGTATCGTTCACCAACGCGCACTGTGCTGCTCCTGCATGTGGCCCATCAAGGGCATCGCTTTGGTCAGGAATCAGACCGCATTCTTCCGGCTGTTACCTGAACGCAGATCCTTGGAAAGAACATATTGCTGAGGGGCTGAATCTCAATGCACATTTAAAAACTCATGGATACTACACAGCAGCGATGGGCAAAACCTACCACTCGAGTGCAGGTGGCCTCAAAACTGTTTACGCCTCCGAATGGGACTCCTATCCACCTACGAGACGCGGCAAAAATGCGGGGCGAATTCCAAGAAAATATGAGGGCTATCACGAACCTCTGGAACTTGATCTACAGGATGAAGACCTACCGGACTGGCACACAGTGGACTTCTGTATCGAGCAAATGAAGCAGGAACGAGAGAAGCCCTTTTTTGTAGCCTGTGGTTTGATCAAACCACATCTTCCCTGGGCAGTTCCAAGGAAATACTACGAACGGTACCCTCGCAGCAGCATTCAACTTCCTCCACATCAAGAGGATGATCTCGACGACATTCCACTACCGGGCATTAAGATGGCTGGCCCTGAAAAAGACCATGCAAAATTTCTCAAATCTGGACGATGGAAAGATGCCATTCAGTCATACCTCGCGACCATTGCGTACGTAGATATGAATATTGGTCGTCTTCTCGATGCGTACGACACGAGCCCAGAACGAGACAATACTATTATTGTTCTATGGGGTGATCACGGTTGGCATCTAGGAGAAAATGAACACTGGAGAAAGTTTAGTCTCTGGGAGGAGGCTAGCCGATCAGCT
>JAUWWJ010000439.1 GCA_030616935.1 Planctomycetaceae bacterium | reverse complement strand
CGATTGGGTACCATTTACTTTAACGAGGGAAATGTAGATAAGGCATTGGATGCCTATACCCTAGCCTTGAGCACAGATGAGAAACGGGTCTTGGCCGAGTCCTATTTCCGCCGTGGAGAGATCTACTTCAAACAGGCCGATTACTCGAAAGCCATGGAGAATTTCAAGGCCATCGAAGGGAGTTTTAAGGCCCAATCGCCGTGGTATGAGCTGGCGCAATTTGGCACGATGTTTTTCCATTTGCTCCCGCAATGATCCAGTGAGTTGTGCTGAATCTCCTTCGGCAAGCTGTGGGACATTTGGTGGTGGCTCTGGAGGTGGGGCATCAAACAGATTTTCAAGAATCCATTTTCCTCGCTTCACTGGACTTGTCCGGGTCGGGTCCGATGTGACTGTCAGGATACTGGCCTGCCCAAGCAGGCCACCTCGTCGACCGCCTTCAAGAGAGACTCGTTTGAACTCAGGGCCAGATACTCCTGATAGCCCATAGTGCTTGGCAAGGCGATCGTTCACGTACGTGTAGTCGGCGTCAAGAAAATCAAGGATACTTCTGTTGTCTGACACAATCGTACGAAAGAAGAGTTCGGTCTCTCGAAGCATTGCTTCTCTAAGTTGATTATCAAACGTTGGAAATTTCTTCTGGCTAGGGCTTACTTCTTCAAGCCCTCGAAGCTGAAGCCATTGCCCCGCAAAGTTTTCAACAAGTGCCTCTATTCGATCATCCTTCAGCATTCGCCGTGCCTGCTGAACAAGCTGTTCTTCGGTATGCAGTTCACCCCGTGCAGCAGCACCAAACAATTCATCGTCCGGCATACTGCTCCACAGAAAATATGAAAGTCGTGTAGCCAATTCAAAATCATTCAAATTACGCACTGCACCCGGATCTGGATCAATCTCCATCCGAAAAAGAAATGATGGAGAAACAAGTATGGCTGCGACTGCCAGCTGTGTTGACCGTTCAACGGTCTCACCATTTCGACGGGCTAATGAAAATATTCTTCCAAGGCTTTCAACCTCTGTGACAGTTGCCCGCCGACGAAACGCACGCGATGCAAGAGGGTTCAGCAGTTTCTTGATGGCCTCCGTCTGTTTTGTAACGGTTGCGGTGGGATCAATTGGATGCTGGAAAAATCGTGCATGAAATTCAGGGAGTGATTCAGGCAATACGCCGAGCGGTCCGATCAACTCGATCGAATCAACGTTGAGATTTCTATCAAGCTTTTTTCCTTGTGGGCCTGACTTCAGATAGAAATCATTGAGAAATGCAACACCAAGCTGGTGTTTTCCTTTTTTCAGATCAAGAGTTACTTCAAAGTCTGTCGGCTGATTCCGATCATTCCGAACAAGTTCTTTGCGTAATGGCTTGCCATCTAAACCAACCAACATGAAGCAGGCTTGATTTCCTGCCTGATCCCCCCATGCCCGCACCCGCAAGACATACTTGCCGGCATCTTCCAACGTAAAGTCTCGCGTAACCTGACCACGCGTGGGGAAACGTTTTCCTTCAAACTGTCGACGCGGCGCCGCCTCAACATCTGTACTCGCGATAATTGTTCTGACAATCTCATCAGCGGCATCAACGTATCGCTCAAAGAGAACCGGAGAGACAGACAAGACATCACCAATATTATCGAATCCATATCCAACATCATCACTTGGAAACGTCTGTGCAAGTTGGAGATCAACTCCGAAGAGATCGCGAATCGTATTGTCGTACTCGTGCCTATTCAATCGCCTGATCGTTACTCGACCTGGCCGCTCAGGACCAACACAATCTACTTTCAGGGCATCATCAAGAATCCACTGTGCAATAAGCTCTCTTTCGTCGTCAGATGGCTGCTCTACATCATCAGGAGGCATTGCCCTGCCCTGCACCTGACGAAGGATTCTTCTCCAGTTCTCTCGATCGATTGTACGAGCATGACTCGCTGTATACGAATCAATGGCAATGCCCGACTCAGCATCATCACCAGCATGGCAATCAACGCAATAACGTCCGAGAAGAACTTGCACTTCTTCAAACGGTACCGCATAGGCGCAACGTACAAAAAGGCTCACCAGTACTGTGGCCATTCCAACCCTATAAGGCAACAAATATATGAACCGTGATAATTTCAAAAGAACGGGTGCCGTGTTTGCGGTCAACTTTTTAAGTACTTCGATCGAGTGGATAGAGCCAGATTCGGCCCTCTAGGTGAGCGAACAACTCGATATTGAATCGGTCGCCTCGAATCCAGTTAATCCATGAACAGTAGCGAGTGGTGAGCGCATGTTCCTATCGCTCACCCAGTTCGATTTTAGTCACCCCGGTTTTCGGGGGAAACCGCATGAATAACGTCATTTTGAACACCAAACGTTCTATTTTCACAAATAAGGGGCTTTTGAATGCCTTGAAATAAAGGGCCTCTATATATAGATGCACAATGAAATGT
>JAUWWJ010000027.1 GCA_030616935.1 Planctomycetaceae bacterium | reverse complement strand
CCGAAGCGATCCTCTATTTCTGTCTCGAGGTCATCAACATGTGACAAGGCTGAGGCTCGAGAAATTCGACGGTAGAAGTCAATTTTTGATCGCAGATCGGCTATGTAGTCTCTAGGAATCCACGCATCACCTGGCAGATCGATTCGTACCGGTGGAGGATCCTTTGGAGGGAGATTCTTCAATCCACAGACGGCATTTTCAAGGAGTCGACAGTAGAGTTCGTAACCCACAGATGCTATGTGGCCACTCTGTTGAGTGCCTAGCAGATTGCCAGCGCCTCGAATTTCGAGGTCTCTCATGGCTAAAGAGAAACCGGCTCCGGTACTGGAAAATTCCTGAATCGCTCGAAGCCTTCTCGCCGCTGTTGATGTCAGTCGTGTTGATTCTTTAACGATAAGATAACAATACGCTCGGTGATGTGATCGTCCAACTCGGCCCCTTAGTTGATGTAAGTCAGCAAGCCCATAGTGGTCGGCTTCATTAATGAAAATTGTATTTGCTCTCGGTATATCAAGCCCACTTTCAATGATAGTTGTCGCCAACAGGAGTTGTGTTCGACCTGTAACAAAGTCAACCATGACTTGCTCCAATTCACCTTCATGTAGTCTTCCGTGCGCTATCCCAATGGAAATGTGAGGGGCAATCTTACGAATTTGATCTGCAACTTTTTGAATGTCATTGATTCGGTTGTGAACGAAAAAAATCTGTCCATCTCGAGCAAGTTCTCTATCAATGGCATGACGTAAAAGAGTTTCATCAAATCGGCACGCCCGTGTTTCGACTGCAAGCCTATTAGCCGGTGGTGTTGTCAGATTTGAAATGTCCCGAATACCTAACATGGCCATGTGAAGTGTTCGGGGAATAGGTGTGGCTGTCATGGTAAGAACATCAACACTGGCACGCATTGCCTTGAGCCTCTCTTTCACGTCGACACCAAATCGTTGTTCTTCGTCAACAACGAGAAGCCCTAGGTTGTCGAAGTGAATATCGGCCTGCGCAAGCCTGTGTGTTCCAACGACTATGTCAACAGTTCCTCGCGCGATTCCTTCAAGTGTCTCACGTTCTTCACGAGATGCTGTGAGTCGTGAAAGGCCACGAATGGTAAACGGATATTCTGCAAATCGCTCAGTGAAGGTGCGACGGTGTTGTTCAGCTAAAATCGTAGTCGGTACCAAGACAGCCACCTGGTTGCCAGCTTCGACAACCTTGAATGCTGCCCGCATAGCAAGCTCAGTTTTGCCAAATCCGACATCACCGCAGAGGAGTCTATCCATTGGTTTGAACTGTTCCAGATCGGCTCGGATTGTTTCAATGGCTGTTGCTTGATCTGGAGTGGGATCGAACTGAAACGATTGTTCAAACGCTTTTTGCCAAGGCGTGTCAGGTGGAAATGCTCGACCAGGCTGCTTTGCCCGTACTGCTTGAATCTCGAGCATGTCAGCCGCCATGTCGGCAACTGCTTTTTCAACCGCTAGCTTTTGGCGTGTCCAGAGAGTCCCGCCGATCTTTGCAAGTTTAGGGCCAGTTTTTCCACCACCGACATATTTCTGAACCAATTCAATGGATGAGGCTGGCACATACACTCGAGTTGATTCTGCAAACTCAAGCTCCAGGAATTCCTCCGTCCGCCCATGTTTTTCAAGGAGCTTCAAGCCTTTATAGCGAGCTATTCCATGCGCGACATGAACAACAAAATCCCCTTCATTGAGGTCGAGGAACGTGTCGATGGTTCGGGTGAGCCGATGTTTCGGTAATCTATTTCGCGGGGAATCTTGTCGGCGGAAGAGTTCAGCTGCAGAGATCAGCACTAGTTTGTCTGGAACGAGACGAAATCCGGCAGAGAGTCTCCCTTGTAAGAAGTGGAGGCGTCCAGCCCGAGCCGGAGCCGATGGAGATAAAAGCTCGTTCAGCCTTTGTTCTTCAGCTTCTGTGGGCGCGGCGATCCAAACATCTTGGTCTTTTCCTACCGTGTCGAGTTCATGACAGACTCTATCAAGTTGGCCAGTGAAGCGTTCGACGCTTTCAACGGCTAAATGGGCAGTTGCCTCAAGACTTGCAGGAGCGATCGCAGATAAAATCACAGATGGAAATCGGTATACACGAGTGAAGAATTCTTCTGACGGAAGCACTAGTTCCATCGGAAGGATGGTAGCTAGTCGTTTTCCTTCATCTGACAACTCCTGTGGTTCGACAAGGCTCCACCAGGTGCCCGAAGGTACAACATCCGTGAGCCAAGCTCGTCGATTACTTTTGTTTGATGATTGCAGAGCGGTCAGGTCGACGGACTCTAGCGTTCGAACACTTCGTTGACTCACGGTATCGAATGTTCGAAGTGAATCAATTTCATCATCATTGAGTTCAAGCCGAACAGGTCGCTCCCAGTCAGAGGCAAAGAGATCAATAATGCCACCCCGACGAGCGAAGCTGCCGGGAGAATCAAGTGTGTCGACTTGTTGCCATCCTCGGGCAGAAAGCCATTCAGCTAACTCTTGAGGATCAACCTTGGCTCCAAGAGTGAGGTGTCGTGTGCTCTCCTCAATCTGCCGTGGGTCGGCAAGTGGAGTTAATACAGCCTGCATAGACGTGACTAGAATTCGCGGGCTTTTATCCGAGTAGTCCACTAGACGTTTGACGGTAGCCAATCGTTTCGCTTCTGCTGGATCATTAACCTGAGTGTCGTGGTCAGTGGGTGGGTCGCCGATCGATTCGATGGGCGGTAGAACGTCAATGGCCAAGGAGGTAAAAAGTGTGAGGTCATCAGCAAACATGTCCGCATCCACTGCATGCGGAACAACAACAACAACGAGGCCTTGCCGCTCTTCGGCTCTTGCTGATGCAATGCCAGCGACAGCCAGACTGCTTGCCGCTCCCCAGGTTCCCCCAATTGTCCCACCATGACCCTCCTGAAGACTGGTAAGAACCTCGACAAAACCACTATGCTCGCGCAGTCCGTCGGCAAGTTGTTGCAGTTGCCCCGAAGTTACGGGTGACAATGCGTTTTCACGGTCATTCTGAGCAGCTAACACAGTCGTATTGTAGGGGATGTTCTAAAGAAATAGTGCCGATTATAGCGCCTTAATAGCTGACCCGAGGCTTCTTTTCGTGTATCGTTGAAGTGTACGAAGTTTACCGAGTCTGGTGTTCTCCCAATATGGGCGAGTATTCGCGGAGGGGCCGTGGGGTAAACTCGAGCAAAATACGTATATCTGCTTCAAAGACAACAAGAGAGGACGATGGCGATGGCAACCGCACCTGATCAGACACGAAACGAATCTCTTATCAGCGGAGCCGATGCAGTCATTGAATCACTTGTCCGCAATGGTGTCGAGGTAGTGTTTGCATATCCGGGTGGTGCGAGTATGCCCCTGCATCAATCACTTACTCGGTTTGGTGATAAACTTCGAACTATCCTACCGCGTCATGAGCAAGGTGGTGGTTTTGCAGCACAGGGATACGCCCGCACAACTGGAAAGCCCGGAGTCTGTATGGCAACGAGCGGTCCAGGCGCTCTCAATCTTGTGACGGCGATTGCTGATGCAAAACTCGATAGCATTCCATTAGTGGCCATCACTGGGCAGGTTGGCACGAGTGTTATCGGTACGGATGCATTTCAGGAAACACCAATAGTTGAAGTCTGTCGAGGTATCACCAAACATCATTATCTTGTGACCAATGCAGAGGACATTCCGCGTGTGATGAAGGAAGCATTCTTCATAGCAACGACCGGAAGGCCGGGGCCTGTCCTCGTTGATCTGCCGAAGGATATTCAATTGACTCATATACATCCGGATTATGAAGTCGAAATGAATTTGCCTGGCTATCACCCTGAAGTTCGTCGTGCCCACTCCGAGCAGATTGCTCAGGTTGCAGCTGCGATCCGACGTTCAAAAAGACCAGTGATTTATGCAGGTGGTGGAGTCATTGCGGGGGATGCTTCTGAAAACCTGCGAACACTCGTTGAGAAAACGGGAATACCAGTCACAATGACACTGATGGGGCTTGGTGCGTTTCCTGGTGATAACCAGAGGTCGCTTGACATGCTAGGAATGCATGGCAGTGTCTACGCAAATTATGCGGTTGACGAGGCAGATTTGCTCATCGCAGTTGGTGTTCGATTTGATGATCGTGTCACGGGTAAAGTAGAAGAATTTGCCCAGCATGGATTTATCGTGCATATAGATATCGATCCGTCGGAAATTAATAAGAATAAGTTAGTTCACATACCAATCGTAGCCGATGTCAACGAAGCCCTGTCACAACTCAATGAGATTGTAGAGCCACCAGAAGAGGGCTTGGATGAATGGCATGCGAAGATAGCTAGCTGGAAGAAAGAAGATCCTTTCGCATTTGATGAAACGTACCCAGGTATTCTTGCTCAAGAGGCTATTGCAGAATTATCTCGTTTGACGGCAGAGCGCAATACAGTTGTGGCTGTCGGGGTTGGCCAGCATCAGATGTGGGCCGCACAGTTTTATAAATTCAGGCGACCGAGAACATGGCTTTCTTCAAGTGGCCTTGGGACGATGGGCTTTGGGTTGCCGGCGGCAATGGGAGCAAAAGTAGGCTGTCCGGATGATATCGTCATTGATATCGATGGAGACGGTAGCATCCTGATGAACATTCAAGAATTTGCAACCTGCACATGCGAAAATATTCCCGTCAAGGTTCTCCTGTTGAATAACCAACATTTAGGTATGGTCGTGCAGTGGGAAGACCGCTTCTTTAAGGGGAACCGGGCTCACACCTACCTCGGGCCAGTTGGAAACCCTGAGGCTTCAGGTCAGGGTGACGGAATTTCCCCAGATGCCCGTTATCCAGATTTTGTAGCCATTGCACAAGGGTTTGGATGGCAGGCCGAGACCATATCTGAAAAGAAGGACCTGGAATCAGCTTTAACGCGGTTGCTAGATTCTGACGGGCCTGCACTTCTGGATGTTCAAGTGCCATATCAGGAACAGGTGTTGCCAATGATTCCATCAGGCATGTCTGTTCGTGAATTAATTAAGAAGTAGGCGACGAATATCTCACCGTAGTTTGAACGGGGACAATCTCTTAGGAGTTGTTTCTTTGTCAGGATCCTCAGGCTCTGGGTCATCTGCTTCGGGTACAATGGATTCTGGATCAAAAGCTTCAAGAGCACTTAAAAGAGATGAATCTTTTGGTTCTTCGTAGAGCTTGACTCCATAGGAACGAATGCGTTTCGCACTCTCTTCGTATTGATCTTTATTGTTGTCGAGTTGTTGTGCGAGGCGAGTCATTGAATCAGCAAGCGTTACAAGGCGCCAACTAGCTCGAACGAAGTAGGTGATTGGCAGGTAATTCTTTTCAGTCTCGACAGGCATGCCCATCCCGTCATAGCCCATCATTTCACCGCCCATGCCCATATCACTCAGTCCGGTTACTTCCTCCTCGAATTTTTTGTCTTGAATGATGCCATACGCATCACGAAGCGATTCTTTTACAAGTTCTTCAGCAGCTGTCAGGATTTCATTTGCTGGTACAGTGATTCCAACACGGGCAGAGTTAGAGAGGAAGACGACCGCACGAATTCGGAGGTCGATAGAGCGATTTGAATTTTTAAGAATTATCGCGGCATTTTTTACTACGGCTTCGAGTTTTTGTGGTGAATCATCCATGATTTCAAGCATGTCGCTAGAAACTTTGAATGCCTGCCGTTGCATCCAGTCT
Organism: Planctomycetaceae bacterium; assembly: GCA_030616935.1. The sequence continues at coordinate 4,660 of JAUWWJ010000027.1, read as the reverse complement.
CGACCAACCGGCGGTACGGATTCTGCAGGGAGTGCGACGATTGTACTCAGGGCAGGTAGGATTATGTCTGCTTCCGACAGTTGGTTGGTGCCCCCCGATGCTTTCAAGGCTTGTATTTTCTTTCCAAGTCCCGTCAAAGCAGCGATACGCACGGAAGGTGTGACAGAATCATCAGATACAATCTCGGAAAGTGGTTGTGTTGCTGTTGTGAGTAGCTGACCTTGCTTGTCCCTCAGATCTCCGAGAAATAGGGCAGCATTAATGCTTCCGTTGATTGAAATTTGTTCACTGCGAGCCAAAGTAGTCAACTGTTTGACGGCCGTGTCTGTTGCCTTCTTGTGTGCAGCGGAATCAGCTATTGACTCAAAAAATATTTTTTCAAGACGTTGCCGCACCTGTGCTCTATCGAGCCGATTGCCATCAACAAATAGTTGCGGAAGTCCTTCGTTCAATAGAAGTTGCTGATGTTTTTCCGCAAATTGTGCACCAGACCGAAGGTCTTTTTGATAAGCCTTCATCTCATTTGAAGCTTCAAGAGAAGCCATGTTTTTGTACCGTGGTTCGTTCTGCGCTGAAACAGAATCGGCGTAGCAAGCCAAGATAAGCAGAAAAAGACCAGCGTGCGGCACGGAAAAGGATCTGTTCCGGAATAAAAGTTTTGTCATAAACATTCGAGCGGATCTCAGTCTGGGGGGTCGTTAGGCTGTTCGTGTGAGAGGCGACATTCGCTAGAAGCCCATCATTTCCATTTCCATTTCTTCCATCATGCTCGGATCGACCGCTTGTGGTGGTTGAAATCCGGGGAGAGTTGGCAATTATTCTCGAACAGTTTCTTCACATGCATCTGCCAAAATGACCTCAAGAGTTCCAGCGGAATCAGTAATGAGGATCTCCAAGGGCTCCGGTGGAACGAATCCCCTTCCAGGACGCTTTTTCCCATCGATAGTTTGTTGCCCAACTACCGCCAACAGTGTTTGGTCACTATCAACATTATGTGGCGGAACAGAGATTCTTTGATTGTTGAATTGCTTAATCTTTCGCTTGCCTTTTTTGCTCCCGACAATGTTTCCAGGCTTACTTTCAATCGAATGCAGTTCAAAGTTTCCTGAATCTTCATTGCTATCGAGAACAAGGAGTTCCTGATCACTCACCCCTAGCCCATACACCTTCTTTTCATCCCGTAATAAAAGTCGTGCAAGGAGCAGGTTGTCTGCCGGTACATGGATAGGCGTAGCGTCCAAACTGGGGAACGGTTCTGAGGTGGCCGATTGTACAAATTGCTCGTCAGCCGCTTCGGGACTTTCAAGAAATTTTTTAGGGAGATTCCAGTTTGGATTCCAGGCGCGAAGAGTCACTCGGTATCGATAGAGCCGACCAGGTTCAACACTTGTGTCAATAAATCTGAAGAGGCAATAGTCCTGGTCGAGCATCATCATTCCTTCGCCTTCGCCACCATAGCCCATCATCATGCTTTCATCATACTGTTCCTCCATGCCTCCTTCGTTTATGCCCATCTCGATGTCTCGGAATGGACTGAAGGTGCCTGTGGTGGTCCCAGTCATTCCACCGCCAAATTCACCACCAGAGTCCATGCCGTATCCCATTTCACCACCAAGCCCCATGTTTTCTTGCTGTTCAAGTGCCAACTGTTTTTGTTCTGCAAGCAACTCTTTCATCTCATCTTTTGCCCAAGGGTGGATCGACTGTAGGCCCCATGATGAGCCGTAGCCAGGGCCACCCATTCCTGGGTCCCCACCGGACATGGTATCTACGCCATTGAGCGTGGGTCTGGCCGCAAGCGTTGGGAGAGGGCTCCAGTAGCCGAATGGCACATCAGCAGGATTAAAGAGATTTTGTGTTGAAGGTAGTATAAATTGCTGAGGAACTGAGTCAGTTGCAGTGCCGGCCCAGTTGTCTTTCCAGTCTTCGTACAGACGAGTGATGTCAATCACCTTCCATTCACCCCCACCGTCGGGCCGAACTTCCAAACGCTCAACGGCATAGTCATGCCAGATAGGTAAGTCGCGTTCTGGACTTTGATAACTTGCTCGCGAATACAGCGCAATGTATTCATCGATTTGTTTGCGAAAAGGGACAAGGCCAGTCAAAAGCACGTATGGCATTTTTTTTGCTGGTGGTGACATGACGGTGGGCTGCATGCCCATTGGGTCTTCCATCATTTCCATTTCAGGGAAACTTCCTGCAAAAGAGGGGTCTCCGTCCATAAGAAGATCATCTTGATTCGCAATGGCAACTACTCCAGCGTTAGCAACTAATTGCTCAAGCGGGAAAATGACAGGAACCTGTCGTCGTTGTATGTCACCAAGCAGGGGACGATTTAATCCCGAGTCAACGGATAGCCTACTAATCTCAGTAGGATTCCATGCTTCGAGCGAAGCACTAGGATCAACGCTTGTAGAACCAAGGTTTTTATTGAGTTCCGCTTGTTGATCAGTTGGGAGTGGTCGATTTAATAAGCTGTCTGCATTTTCGACTAGACGCATGATTTGAGCAGGGTCTTCTTTTGACGACCGAGTCTTCAACCTCAAAGCATTAATGCCACCCCAAGCAAGCGGCAAACTGCATAGCACTACAATTCCAACAAGTATTTTTTCACCATGGTTTGCAACGAATCCAAAGATTGCTTCAGGTGTAAATTTTATTTTCGGAAGTCCCATAAAAGAAATCCTCCTTACTCATTCTTGTGATTCAGTATCTAGTCCCAAGACTGTCGCATCAGGTTTCTGGGCAAGTGCAATCGTTCCCCTCAGTTCGACATTAAAATCATAACGCCGAACACCATCGGTAGACATGGCATCTGGGCCCATCCCGCCCATCATCTCACCGCCACCATACATGCCTTCGTCACCATACATGGAATCAGCACTGCCAGGATTTACCCTGACTTGTCGGACATCAATTGGCACTGACATGGTTGCGAATGCTCGAAGAAGAAGGTCCATTTTTCTCTGGTCCACCCGACCCTTCAAGCAAAATGGGATGTAATGAACAAATTTTGTGTCTGGTGATTCTGCAACGAGTTCACTTTCTAAAGGCGTTCCCTCGGAATCTACATAAATCCAGTTTAGCAGAGCCTCGTCATTATCTTCTGAAGCTGAATCAATTGGCATGCCTGTAAATTCATCATACATTTCCTCCTCCATGCCGTACCCGCCGACGTTAGCAAATCGAGGATTCGCTGGCTTGCCCATCATCTCGCCATCCATTCCCATTTCCATGTCCATTTCCATGTATTCGTCAAAGCCACCAGCTGATTTTGTTTTTAATCGCCCGCCTTTGCGTCCACCAGGATCTTCTTCCGCAGCACGATATCCAACTGCTAGTTGGCTGATATAGGGAATTGTTGCATTATGGGAGCCAGTCGACTCATTATTTGCTTGTGCGACTGCATCGCAAAGAATTTCGTATGCCCAGAGCTCTTCTTGTGCGAGAAGAATTTGCTTCGTTGACGGCGTCGATGTCCAGTAAAAAGTCTGAAATAGCTCATTTTGGTCCATCGCATCCCAGATAACCTTGTTGTCTGTGTCCTCATCGGTGATATCCATGTCTGGAGGCATTCCAAACTCACCCCTCTCGAATCCGCTATCCCCTCCAAGTGCTTCCATAGAGTCTTTTGCATCAATTCGACCGGGTAGCTTTTGGACAACACGACGAATTCTCTGGAGATACCGGTCTCGAAAACGAGCAGGCAAGTTTTCATCAGGTTTCAAGCGACTAATTGCCCTCAAGAAATCAGTCCCAATATCAGCAGCTGTAGGCCACATTCGAATATCTTTTTGCTGATCCCAAAGATATGTCCACTCAGCGAGAATTTGTTCACGCAGAGTATTATTTGAACGTGTGATCACCTCTGCCCAATCTGATTGTGGATGTCCAAACTCCTCGAGACCTTCTACCTTCTTACCCGCAACAGAGTTAATCGAATCAACTTTTGATTTTACAGCAGATGAGCGAGTATTTATTTCATTAAGAAGCTTTGCATCGGCAGTAAATGCAAGAGGGACAAGTACAAGTGGCATAAGCAGCGCTAGTAGCCAGAAGTGATACTTCTGTACTTGCTTTAGATAACCTTTGATATCCTCTGGAATTTCAACCATAGTCTTTCCAATTTTAATAAAGGGCTCGATTCGTGCGTTTTTTATCACCGCTCGAATTTATTGTTAATAATCGCCACTTCCGCTTTCAGCAACCAATTCAACAGCTCCCGGTGTTTTTGGTTTCCAGACAAATTGGATTACAAATCGGTATTTTTTTAACTCAATCCCATCTTCCATCAATTCTCCACCGGCTCCTCTGGTTGGGATTCGGCTTGGACCCATTCCCATCCCATCATCACCAATACTGTCAACAGCCGTTGATACCCAGTAGTCCTCGATTGGGTTGGATTCGATGATGGCCGGAAAGCCAATACCAATCTCCTTCGGCAAAACTTTTTCTCCAGCCATTGGGCCAGCAGATACCGTTACAATCTCTCCTCTTTCACCCAAAAGCGATTCGATCAATGTCGTCCGAAGATAGGTCCGGCCCTCAAATGGTGCGTGATAATCCTCGTTGTGGAAATGATGCCCCACAATTTGGATGACCCAACCAGCGCCTGAAGGACTTTCTGGCTCATTCTCCTCGAATTCATCGGCAATGG
>JAUWWJ010000389.1 GCA_030616935.1 Planctomycetaceae bacterium | reverse complement strand
GTTGTCTCTCATGTTCAGAATGTTTGTGATGATGCAGGTGTTGAGCATCCAACCATAATGTCGGAAAGTGGTCGGGCCGTGGTTGCATACCATAACATGCTGGTATTCAGCGTTCTGGGGGTTTCAGAACAAGCGAGCCACGAACACATTGGCCAGCCATCGCCAAATGTAGAGCAGCCAGTCCAGGATCTGCTTGAGACTTTTGAAGGTCTCAATATCAGGAATTTGCTTGAGTCGTATCATGATGCACAGCAGTCGCTTGATACTGCAATGAATTTGTTTGCGAGTGGCTACCTGCCACTCGATCAGCGAGCACTCGTAGAGCAGGTGTACTGGTCGATTTGTCAAAGAATTAACAAGCTTGCGAAACAGCTCGAATACATTCCGGAAGAAATCGAGGCAATCTCAGCGAGTCTTTGTGATACGTACTTCTGTAATTTTTCGTTATTCCAGTCGATTCCGGATTCGTGGGCTATAAAGCAGCTTTTCCCGTTGATGCCAATTCACCGATTGCACGAGCGCCCCGACTGCTCGGCAGTTCTTGGAGATGTGACGTGTGATTCCGATGGTAAGATTGAGCAGTTCATTGATCGTCGCGATGTGAAACGGTCCCTTCCTTTGCACTCGCTCAGGAATGAGCCATATTATCTTGGTGCATTTCTTGTTGGTGCATACCAAGAGATTCTTGGCGACCTTCATAATCTCTTTGGGGATACCCACGCTGTTCATATTAGCTCAGATGACCACGGAAGAGTCGCCGTGGATACAGTTGTGAAAGGAGACACCGTTAGCCAAGTGCTTCAGTACGTTGAGTTTAATCCCGAAGAACTGGCAAAAAATCTTCGATGTTCGATTGAAGAGGCTGTTCGTGATGGCTTGATAAGTGATGGGCAGGCAGGTCGTTTTATTCGTTTCTATGAAGATGGCCTAGGTGGCTATACCTATCTTGAGGAGTCGACTGTGCCAGAGAGCAGTTGAGTAAAACGTGCAACTCATTCGTCTTGGGGCGGCCGCCCTGAATCAAACACCATTGGACTGGGAAGGCAATCTGAGCCGGATCGTATCAGCGTGCGAAGAGGCTCGTCATCGACAAATTTCGATCCTCTGTTGTCCAGAACTCTGTATCAGTGGATACGGTTGCGAAGATGCGTTTCATTCGTCGGGCGTCCTTTCAACGGCTATGGACATGTTGCTCGAACTTGAACCGGTTAGCCGTGGGCTTGTTTTGGCTGTTGGTTTGCCAGTGCGATGGGCCAGTGGTGTTTACGATGGGGTTGCTTTACTCGTCGATGGTGACCTTCTCGGCATTTCTGCAAAGCAGCACTTGGCGGGTGATGGTCTGCATTATGAGCCTCGTTGGTTTCGTCGCTGGCAATCAGGACGTCAGGATGTGGTCACGGTGTCTGGACGTCAATTGCCTTTTGGTGATCTGCGATTTAATTGTGGTGGAGTTCGAATCGGTTTTGAGATATGCGAAGACGCATGGGTTGCAGATCGGCCAGGTGCGCGACTCGCTGTCCGTGGAGTGGATGTGATTTTGAATCCATCTGCCAGTCATTTTGCTTTTGGTAAGGATGAGATCCGTAGAAGATTTGTCTTGGAAGGGGCTCGTGCTTTCGCCTCTGCATACGTGCTGGCGAATCATCTTGGGAATGAGGCCGGGCGAATTATCTATGATGGCAGTACGCTGATTGCTGCCCCTTCTGGTCTTGTGGCTCGTGGCAGGCGGTTCTCCTTCGCAGATGTTTCCGTTGTTGATGGTGATGTTGATATTGATGCCATGCGCCTAATTCAGGCAAGAGGTAATTGGCATACGAGTGTTCCGGATCAGTGCGATGTCGTATCGCACAATTTCACGTTCCCTCCTCTTTCTCCTCGTGACCCATCGAATGGCGGAGACAGTCGAGATGAGTGGGAGCGTAGCCAGAAGCCGGGTGTTTGTAAGAAAGAGGAATTTACACGCGCGGTATCCCTTGGGCTCATGGACAGTTTGAGAAAAAGCAAAAGTCGTGGGTTCGTGGTAAGTGCAAGTGGTGGCGCAGATTCCTCAGCAGTCATTTGCCTCATTGCGATAGGGGTTGCAATGATTGCTCGGGAACACGGATCTGATGCTGTAAAGAGAATCGGCCTTGGTGATGCCTTAATTTCCAATCTCCGTGAGCTATCGGGGAGTAGTTATTCAGATCCAAGCGTTCAAGCAATTGTTGCTGAAATACTCACATGCGTTTACCAATCAACGGTACATTCAAGTACGACAACCAGGGAGGCGGCGCGCGGAATCGCGTCTGCTGTTGGAGCAAAGTTCCATGAATTCGATGTCGAATCACTGGTGCAAAAATACGAAGAACTGGCAGAGGCAGTCATTGGTAGAAAACTTAGTTGGGAGAATGACGATATTGCCCGGCAGAATATTCAGGCTAGGGTGCGAGCGCCTGGAGTTTGGCTGTTGGCAAATCTTTATAATGCGATGCTTGTTGCAACGAGCAATCGATCAGAAGCTGCCGTTGGCTATGCAACCATGGATGGAGACACCGCTGGCGGAATAGCACCAATTGCAGGTATAGACAAAGCGTTTCTCCGAGAATGGCTTACTTGGATTGAACATGAGGGCCCCCAGAACGTTGGGCCGCTCTCTGCTATGGGAGCAATCAACAAGCAACAGCCAACGGCTGAATTGAGGCCAGTTCATGATGGGCAGACTGATGAGTCTGATCTCATGCCGTATGACGTGCTCGATCGAATTGAAAGATTTGCAATTCGTGATCAACAGATGCCTGTTGTGATTTGGGAGCAAC
>JAUWWJ010000448.1 GCA_030616935.1 Planctomycetaceae bacterium | reverse complement strand
TCTTCGCAGCTGTTCAAGAACGAAAACTGCGTTACCTTGCCTTGTTATCAATCGAATCCGAAGTTGTTGCAGTGACTTTTCAAGATCAATCAGGCACTCTCTCTGAAAGGTGAGGTGCCGCGAATGTATTTCTGGCTGACAGAAAATCTCTGGCTCATACACAAATACACAAAAAACGTCGCCGCCTTGAGCCCTCTCTATGGCAGCACTTAGGGCTGCATGATCCATGACACGCAGATCACGCTTCAGCCAGACACAAAGAGGTGGAACAATTTGGGACATAATAAATCCATACGTTCAATATTTATTGAAATATAGGCTTCCCACCAATCTCCGTCTTTTTGCAAGAAGTGAAAACATGGCATACCTCGTGCCTGGCATCTCTCGTGCCTCTACTCTGTTTTAAAAAACAGTGTTCTTGCCAGCACCAGTGAGAACTTCGTATTCTGAACAGTTGGGGATTCGCTACTACTCACGAAAATTTGTCATGTCATCCAACTCTTTAAAATCGATCCTCTTTTTCAGTTGCCTCATCCTTGTTACTGGCCTGAGCCTTACATCCTTTGCTCAGGCTCCGGACTCTGGTGAGACGATTGTCAATCAACCTGATATTTCTAAAAATGAAGAAGCTGCAACCCCGTCTCTTTCTGAATCTATCGATGCACGCTTTGGGTTCATCGTTGAAAATATGGCAAAGGTTCTCTTCTGGGTGCCGGTACAGGCTGTTCCCATCCCGTTGATCGTGCTGATTCTCTGCTGTGGGTCTCTTTTCTTTACGATCTACCACAAATGGCTCAACATCCGTGGCTTCAAACATGCCATCGACATCACACGCGGAAGATACGACAACCCAGATGATCCTGGGGAAATCTCGCACTTCCAAGCTCTTACCTCCGCTCTAAGTGCAACGGTAGGGCTCGGGAATATTGCTGGCGTTGCTGTTGCCATTCACACTGGCGGCCCCGGTGCTGTTATCTGGATGATGCTGATTGGCCTCCTTGGTATGACTGCAAAATTTAATGAATGCACCCTTGCAATGGTCTACCGAAAGGTTCGTCCTGATGGCACGGTCGATGGGGGACCGATGCACTATCTTGAAATTGGTCTTCAGGAACGTGGCTTTCCTTTCCCTGTGCGAAGGCTTTCGGTCTTGTCTTTGCCCTTTTCTGCATCGGTGGCTCTTTTGGTGGTGGAAATATGTTTCAGGCAAACCAAGCCACCTCGGCGATCCGTGGGATGCTCGGTGATGTAGCAGGAATTAATTGGGTTTTTGGTAGCGTTCTCGCCTTTCTGGTTGGCCTTGTCATTATTGGTGGCATTAAACGCATTGGTCAGGTGACTGAAAAAATTATTCCTCTCATGTGCGGCATTTATGTCCTGGCTGGGCTTGTCATTCTCGTGATTCACATAAAGCAAGTTCCTGAAGCCGCTGTTCTCATTGTGCGATCATGCGTGTCACCAGAGGCCGCATACGGCGGCTTTATTGGCGTCCTTGTGCAAGGCATTCGGCGAGCAGTTTTCTCGAATGAAGCCGGGGTCGGATCTGCTGCGATTGCTCATGCAGCAGCAAAAACAGACGAACCGGTCCGTGAAGGACTCGTGGCTATGCTTGGACCGTTCATTGACACGGTTGTTATCTGCACAATGACAGCACTCGTTGTCATTGTGAGTGGGGCCTATAACGCACCAGAAGCTGGTCAAGGAGTTGAAATGACTCGTTGGGCATTCTCTGAGACACTTAGCTGGTTTCCCACAGTTCTCAATATATCCGTATTTCTATTTGCATACTCAACAATGATCAGCTGGTCATACTACGGAGAGAAGGCTTGGCAATATATCTTCGGAGCAACACGAACAGCCATTATTGTTTATCGTTTTATCTTTCTCGGATTCATCATACTTGGAGCTGTTGCGTCCTTAGATAACGTTATCGAGTTCTCTAATCTCATGATTTTGTCTATGGCTTTCCCAAATATCATCGGGGGGATCATTCTTGCCCCCCGCGTCAAGGCTCTCTTGAAAGACTATTGGCGACGATACAAAGACAATGAATTTACTGTATACGACTAATCCTCCGCAGAAGGTGCGTTATGCCGCTTCATGTTTCTACTGTTGTTATACCAATTGATTTCTCAGTTGCATCAACTGGTGCAATAGAAACTGCTCTTGAGATTGTTGACAGTCCATCACAAATTCATCTGATTCACGTCATGCTGCCACTTGAAACAATGTCACCAGGTGTCCTGCTTGGTGATGTCACTGACGTCTCTCGAACTGAAAAAGTAACAACTGCACTCAAAAAACTTGCAGATGGCCACGATGCAGACGGTGTTCATCTTGCC
>JAUWWJ010000481.1 GCA_030616935.1 Planctomycetaceae bacterium | reverse complement strand
GGTGCATGGCCACAATTGGACTGTTTCCTGTTCAATCTCCGGGACTCCAGATACCCACGGCATGGTCATTGATTTTATTTTTCTTCGGGACACGCTGACTCAAATCATTTCCAAACTTGACCACTGCATGCTACTTCCAACAGAGAACTCATTTCTTCAAGTCACCATGCAAACCGAACAAGGACAGGAAGAAGTCCTTGTAAAGTTTGGAGAACGACGGTGGGTTTTTCCCGCTGACGAATGCAGGCTACTCCCTCTTTCTAATACAACTGCCGAGTTGCTGGCAAAATGGATTGGCAACGAGTTGATCCAGGCGCTTAAACGAAATGATTATTCACAAACAAGAAACATTCGTATCGAGGTCGACGAATGCTTTGGCCAGTCGGCATCCTGGGAAAACAAAGCCATTATGGAGTAGCTACTTCTTCAACGAGCAAATTACTTGCAGCTTCACGTGCAAGGGCAACGATAGAATCACCGACCCGAATATAGAGTACGCCTGTAGGATTTCCAGTTTCCTCCACATGCCCCCTTGACCCAAGAACCAATCCGGTTTCTGCAAGATATCTCAAAAAAACTGGCGATTGATCAAGCACCCGAGTCACTTGGAAACTAACACCCGTCGGAAATGTTGACAGCGTGTGATACTCATCCATCCTCTCTGGAACAGATGCTGTCGTGCCCCGAGGGATCGGATCACCGTGAGGATCAACATCGGGCTTTCCAAGATATTCATCGATCCTGTCAACGAGAAGATCGCTGACGGCATGCTCCATATGCTCAGCTTCATCATGCACCTCATCCCAATTCATTGAAAGCGTCTGAACTAAAAACTGTTCAATGAGTCGATGGCGACGAATCATTCGTAAAGCAAGGACTTGGCCTGTTCGTGTCAGTGAAACACCTTCATACGGAGTGTGGCGAGCAAGACCAGCAGTATTGAGCGTTTTCAGCATACTCGTCACGGTCCCTGGCGCAACCCCAAGAGCTGTAGCTAATTGTCCGGTAGTCACAGGCTTCTTGTCCTGCTGAACAGAGATTTGATATATCGCTTTGATATAATTTTCTACCGTAAGGCTAGGCACAACAATCTCCAGAAAAATAAGAACAGTCGGTGTACACTATGAACAATCACATTGCGATTTCATCTGGGACCAATCAAAATATCGGGTCGCTGATTGCGTGATCGCGACTCGTGTTTTTCCACCGGCCGCCTCACGTTCGTCATCATTCATATACCCCCAACATATCATCACCCGTTGCATAATACAGAGACACCACCAAGTAGCTCTCCACCAGCAGTAAAGTCGCTGAGTGAAGGTGCAGCAATTTGCCTTGAAGGGCTTCTTGCGTCACCTGAAAAACACTTGGCTGCTATTCTCGACTGTTCGGGCACACGAATACTTGACTGCGGCGTAGAAGCACAAGGAACATCAGAGCTCGGTGCCATTATGGCTGACGTTGCGATGGGTGGCCGCGGAAAAACTGATCTGATTTCTGATGAAAAATTGATATTTCTTTCAGACATCTGGCCACAGTGTTCGTGGCCCCTTGTTCAAGTACATTCGAATGACCCTGTGTCTGCATGCCTTGCTTCACAGTACGCAGGCTGGCAGATTGATCATAAACACTTCAAAGCGATGGCAAGTGGACCGATTCGCGCAGCAATTGGTAAAGAGAACATTTTTGAAACAATCGGTCGTCGAGAACAACCACAGGAAACGGTCGGTTTGCTCGAAACCGATCGACTGCCTCCAGAAGCTGTCTGCCATGAACTCGCCGCCCTAGCCGGTCTTTCCACTCGCGATATCACACTACTTGTCGCCGCCACAAAGAGTCCGGCTGGAATGGTTCAAGTCATTGCCCGATCGCTCGAAACAGCGATTCACCAGCTTCACGAGTGCGGCTTCGATTTAGAACGCATTGTTCGAGGCACTGGGGTCGCCCCTCTTCCATCTACATTGCGAGAATCACTTGCAGCAATTGGCTGTGCAAAT
>JAUWWJ010000505.1 GCA_030616935.1 Planctomycetaceae bacterium | reverse complement strand
TTTCGGTAAGAGCATTCGAGCAATCTTCACGGATGAGCCTTCGCTCCTTGCAAAAAACGCCGAACGTGGTGGGGTTCCTGGGACAACAGGAATTCTCGAATACGTTAATTCGTGGCTTGGTTATGACTTTACGCCGTATCTGCCTGCGCTTTGGTACAAAGAAGAGCGGGATGCTGAGCGCTATCGGCGTGATTACCATCGCGCCTTGCAAGCCAGACTGGAAAAGACATTTTACTTTCCCATCTCGCAATGGTGTGACGCCCATGGAATTGCCTTTACAGGACACCCCGCTGCGCCGGACGGCATCGGTCATCTTAGGTACTTTCACATTCCTGGGCAGGACATAGTCTGGCGATATATCGAACCGGACAAGTCCAGTGCTTTGGAAGGGTCGCAATCCACACAAGCCAAGTGTGCATCCTCGGCTATGGTCCACCTCGGTCGGCGCCGTAATTCCAACGAATACTGCGGTGCCTATGGCCATAATTTTACATTCGAACAAATGAAGTGGCTGACAAACTGGCTTGTTGTGCGGGGCTGCAATATGCTATATCCACATGCTTTCTACTACTCAGTGCGAGGTCCTCGCATTGATGAGCGCCCACCCGACGTGGGACCCAACAGTCCCTGGTGGGAACAGTATAAACCCTACGCTGATGCATGCCGTCGTTTATGCTGGCTGAACACCGACAGTAAACACATTTGTGCTCTGGCAATTCTTGGTCGCAATGATTATCTGCCTTGGCGGGCAGCGAAGATATGTTTCCAGCATCAGCGTGATTTCAACTACATTGAGGCAAGGCACCTTTGGGAGGACGCTCGGATTACTACAGAAGGCATCCAGATTGCCGGAATGCATTATCGAGCGTTGATTGTAGAAGATGAACCGCCAAAAAAAGCGGAATCAGCATTGAAGATTTTGGATAATGGCGGCCGGCTCATCCGGTGGAGTAGAAGAGAGGGAATGAGTGATTCTGAATTGGTGAAGCAAATTGATCGCTTAGTGCCGGTGGATGTGCAGGTTTCACCAACAACGCCGGAACTGCGAGTACGACATGTCGTCAAGTATGGGATAGACTGTTATATTCTTTTCAATGAGGGACAGAAAGATATAAAAGTTCGTCTGAACTTGTCGGCTAAGGGTCAGTGGTTTTTGCTCGACACAGAGACAGGGAAAAGACACGCACTGGACAACGATCGGACAGTACAGCTAGCGCGGCACGAGGTCAAAATACTGATGGTCGATCAATCATGAGGCGCCTCGTCTAAAATAATGTTTTCAATCTCCACGCATTTGATCCGCTTCCTCCCTTCACCAAGATATAAAACAATTGTTGGCGAGTCAAAGGGCCGGTCGTTCTGTGTTTTATAGGCAAGGATAAGGGTGGGTGTCGGATTAAAGGTCATCCCACATATTTCCCTTGCAATTGGCTCTGATTGTAGCAAAATATAACGAAATCTATGATCATCGTTTTGTCAGTGACAACAAGGCAATGCACGGGCTGAGCAGCACGTGTTATTTACTATAGGTGTCGTACAGTGAAAGGGAAAATCATGAGAAGCAAAGCAGCTATCTATGTATTGGTTGCAGCGGCTATTATCTCGCAGATTGCCTCAGGCTTATGGGCGGCTGAGGCGCCAAAACCACGCAG
>JAUWWJ010000422.1 GCA_030616935.1 Planctomycetaceae bacterium | reverse complement strand
GAAAACCTCGGTACGCGTCATTCTCATCTGCTGGAATATGGGTGTCGGACAGGAGTGCGATGCGCACCTGATTGGACTCATCTGGCGTCTGAATCGCGTCGAGCCTACGAGACATAAGAGCCGTAGCCGTCAACACTCCTGAAGCTTTGAAAAATGTCTTACGGTCAATTGGCTCATAAAAAAAACCAGGCATGATCGAGAAATCCCCGAAATGAATGTTGCATGAAACAGAAATTTTCCACTCGACCAAACCCCTCTCAACGCATAAACAATTACGAGTTGCGCGAGCTACCTACGGTATCTGGCTGCCCCATCTTTGCGATATTGCCAAATAATAAAAGGAATCTTGTCCTTTCCTCCCTTTGATGGAACCGAGTTAGACGTCCTACTTGAACTGTGAAGCCCTACATAGCGTTTTCCCCTTCCGCGACATGCACAGTCGTTATGAAATCAGGAAATAATGGCTCGCCCATGATCAATCGACTTTTTCAACTTTATCAAGCTCTCGGATGCGAATATTCTTCCAAGCGACGCTGTAGGGGCCGGCACCTTTCTTGATTGCATGCACCTGAAGGCCAATGAATCCGGAAGCGTCCCGATCATCTCGATAGTCCGCAACGGCAGTCCCATTGACGAAGCTTCGAATTCGGTCGCCCTGTGCAATGATCCGAAACCGATTCCATTCACCCGGCTTGTAGACGGCCTGCTTCTCCTCGGCATTCACGGCTGTATCGAGCCATCGTGTTCGGCGACCTTCGTCCCAAAAATTTCCGGAACAACCATTCTCTCCGTTGGTCGTTTCGCGTATCTCACATTGATAGCCGTAGACCTCGCCCTTTTCACGCATTCGATCGGGCTTGGATTCCTGTGGTGTCTCTTCGGCATATTGATGGCTTCGGATCTGAACACCTGAGTTCAACTTGGGGTCACAACGAACATCAAATTCCAAATCAAAATCGCTGTACGGACCACACGTAAGAAAGGTGTTCTTTCCTTCGCCGGTTGTCCCGGTGATCACGCCATCTTTCGAAACGTAGGTCGCACCACCGCCAAGCTTTTTCCACCCTTCGAGCGAGTCACTACCGCTCAACGAAACCCATTCGCCAGCCATGGCAAGTGAGGCGGTTAAGAAAAAAGTGGTGAATGTAAGAAGGGGACGCAGCATCATGAAACCTCTGAATTTGAAAAGTAAAAAATAGTACCCAAACACCCAAGCTCTCTCACCTAAGGATAGGACGGTCAATGATAGTCTTGCAAGCGTCTTGCCAAACCGTAACAACTGATCGATCGGCTCACGACACCTTTTCGAGCCAAATCGTCGACTCGACGGCGTACACCGGTTCAGGTGCACAGCTATCGCACACCCTCGTTCCAGAGGATGTGCGTGCCGCTTTTCCCAGCGGCCACAATGTCAGGACGACCGTCAGCATTGAGATCCGCAATGCGGACCTGGAGCCCAACACCTGCCTCACCCCGATGAATCTCATTTTTTGAGAACTGGAGCGTTTCAGGGTTCCAGGAGTAGATCAACACAACCGGATCTTCCAGCCCTCCCGGGTCTTTCCCTGAGTGTGCCTTGACCCGTTTACCAGTAATTAGTTCGTGCCTGCCATCACCATCCATGTCAGCCCATGCCATCGTATGAGGCTGAGAAAACTTTTTGTCGATCGTATGAATTTTCCAATTGGTTGAACCATCAGCCGCAGGTTCTCGTTGCTCCATCCAGTACAGACCGTAGTTATGACCATCTCCCCAAATGACGTCCGTTTTCCCATCGTTGTTCAGATCAACCGCCAACATGGGCGACCCAGCATGATCCCACGACCAGTCTGCATGATGCGTCCATGGCGTTGTCATGGCATCACGTGATGGCCTTTCATACCACCCGTTTTTAAAGATAACATCTTCAAGACCATCACCATTCACGTCGCCAAAACCAATCCCATGACCATTTGAAATGCCACTGCCGGCTGGACCTATGACTACTTTCGAGACTGATGGGTCGTGACCTGGCTCAATCTTCCACGCCACCAGTGGATTTTTTTCATTCCAGCTATCAATCACTACCTCGCCAATACCATCACCATCAAGATCATGCAGCCGTGTATTCTCATTGTGCGTCTGCTCAGTATTTACGAGTCTATGAACATTCCACCAGTCATCTTTTGGAGTCTTCGTCCCGGGATTTTCATACCAGAAGAGTTCCGGCTGCATAAATGACCCTGACACGACATCAAGCCAACCGTCTTTGTTGACATCGACGAGATGCTCCCCGTTATTTTCCATGTAGTCATCTCGAAACGGCAATAATCGCCGCAAAGGATACTGTTTGAATTCTGGCCCCATATAACAAAAGGCACCCGCAGTCACATCGAGGTAGCCATCGTTATTGATATCACCAACAGCACAGCCTTCGTTGAAATCTTTATGAAGTTGTTGCACAAGAAACCGAAGTTTTTTTGGTACTTTTCGTTTCTTTGGCACCGGTTGCTTTGTGGCTACCACCTGCTTCTTCTGTACCGGCTGAGGCG
>JAUWWJ010000040.1 GCA_030616935.1 Planctomycetaceae bacterium | reverse complement strand
TCCAAGATAATCAGCGCCATCTCGTACTGCCTGCTTTGCTTCATCAATAGAATGAGCGGTACGCCCAATAATGAACTCATGACCACCAACCTTACGGGCTAAATTAACGGGCAGATCAGTTTCACCTAGGTGAACGCCATCTGCATTTGCAGCAACGGCAACGTCTGCTCGATCATTTACGAGAACAATGCATCTTTTTCCTGCAGTCAACTCTGCGTGCTGCTGGGCTTGTTGAGTGATTATTTTTGTGCGATCACAAAGCAATGCCGTGTTGGCTTGTTTATCTCGAAGCTGGATCATTTTAACACCGGCAGTCAGGAGTTGGCCCACCAGTATTTTGAATTCCGTTTGTGGCTGATCAACATCAAGAAGCACGCATAGACTGATGTCGGCAAACTTATTCTGGCTTGTGATGATTGTCATCGCCGCCTTCTCGAGCGTATAGATTCGATAGCGTAATTGTTCAAACGCTGCAGTAATTGCAGGCACAACCAATCGGCTACATTCTTCTAAACTTCTGATTGACTGGCTCGCACGGGCAGCGTTTGCAGCAAATACATGTCGCATTTCTGTACGTGGTGGAGTTTTAGCAACCTTACTGCTGACCCCAACATCTCGTAAGACATCACGAAGCCGAATGCGTGCCTGAAGATCTTCTCGCGCAAAAATAACAGCTAGTTCATGCCGAATTGCTTTTGCCTCCCGTGAAAGAAAAGCGTCGTTCAGGCAGAACCTGAGAATATCCTCCAATACACGAACTGCCTCGGCACTGCGGTTCGCCGAAGCATCGAGTGTTCTCCAAATTCCCACTACTGAGTCATTTTTCTCAGACTCGATTTCTTCCATTTCTGAGTTTTCTCCCTTACGACTCGCCATTGGTTTGAGTCTACCTGATCCCTAGACTCTCACTTGTCCTATGACTCAGACCAATAAAATTTGAAAGGCCCGTCTTTCGTGTCATTCCTCCGCTCACTTACGCTCATTTGGCCTGGCTTACCTTGGGCATGGCTTCGAGGAAGCTGGGCTGGCCTTATTTTAGCCACTGCTTTCGCAATTTGTCTGAATCTCTGCATCATCACGGCATGGATTTGGACAAGTTTTATCGATCTAGAGATGACTTTTGGCATTTGGACTGCGACAGCAATTATTTGGATTGTGTCAACGGTCTCGGCAATGTCCACTTTTCCACAACCTCTTATCAGTTCTCGAGACGAGGTCACCGACCAGTTGTTTGTTGATGCACGAGATGCCTATCTCGCTGCAGATTGGCTTCAGGCAGAAACAAAGCTTCAGACAATTCTCACTCTTTCGCCAACAGATGGCGAGGCACAGCTGCTCTTTGGCACACTCCTGCGAAGGGTCGGCCGTTTTGTCGAGGCGAAAAAATCACTCGAAAAACTTGAACGGAGTGACAGCGGGAAGCCATGGGAGCACGCGATTCGCCACGAACTTTCACTGATCAAACGAGATCTTCAAGAGAGTTCTGAAGAAATAGACACGAATACAGACGTAGACTCGAATGTGAATCCACACCGTCGTAAAGTGGCATGATTCTCAATCAAACAGATTGGGTGGCACAAACGTAGAACTCTCAAGGGAACAGCAAGCCCTTGGCAGGTAACCAAAATGTCACTCGTTGGTTGATTTTTAATAGCCATTGAGCTATTTCAGTCCTAAACCGCCGCGAAACATGGAGGTGTAGGAGACAGTATCGCGAGCTATCCCTACAATACTTATGCGAGAATTGCTAAGCGACGCTACCGGTAATTTTTACTTTCGGTTGGCGTGAATTTTGCATTGGATTGGAAATGGTGGAAATCGGGTTCCACCTCTGCCGGAATGGCAGGTACCGCATTTGCGTGTACAACGGGTTGAGCAGTCACAAGAGGAAGTTTTATGTACGAGCGTTTCACAGACCGTGCCCGTAAGGTAATGCAACTGGCTAACCAGGAAGCCCAGCGGTTTAATCACGAATACATCGGCACCGAACACGTCCTGCTCGGTTTGATTAAAGAAGGTAGTGGGGTTGCCGCCAATGTTTTAAAAAACCTTGACGTCGACCTTCGTAAGATTCGTCTCGAAGTGGAAAAACTTGTACAGAGTGGGCCAGACATGGTCACGATGGGCAAATTGCCACAGACACCCCGTGCCAAGAAAGTCATTGAATATTCAATGGAAGAGGCACGAAACCTGAATCACAATTATGTTGGCACTGAGCATATCTTGCTCGGACTACTCCGTGAACAAGAAGGTGTCGCTGCTCAAGTTCTTATGAATCTTGGGCTAAAACTTGAAGATGTTCGCGAAGAAGTTCTTAATCTTCTTGGACATGGCATGGACGAAGGAAGCGACAGGGCTGGCATGAGTGGCCGCCAGATGGCTGGCGCTGGTGGCGGAGGCAGTGACGCTCCCACAAAAAGTGGTAAGAGCAAAACCCCTGCGCTGGATTCATTTGGCCGTGACCTGACCGAATTAGCAAAACAAGGGAAACTTGATCCCGTTATCGGTCGGGAGCATGAAATCGAACGGGCCATCCAGATCCTCTGCCGACGAACGAAGAATAACCCCGTGCTGATTGGTGAGGCTGGTGTTGGAAAAACTGCAATTGTCGAAGGGTTTGCGCAAAGAGTTATCGAAGGGAATATTCCCGAACTTCTTGCCGAACGAAGAATTGTGGTTCTCGACTTGGCGATGATGGTCGCTGGTACGAAATATCGCGGTCAGTTTGAAGAGCGAATTAAGGCCGTCATGAACGAAGTCCGACGTGCCAAAAATACCATCCTTTTTATTGACGAACTCCACACACTTGTCGGAGCTGGAGGAGCAGAAGGGGCCATTGACGCCTCCAATGTCCTTAAGCCAGCCCTTGCTCGTGGTGAAATCCAGTGCATTGGGGCAACCACGCTGGATGAATATCGCAAGTACATTGAAAAAGATTCGGCACTCGATAGGCGTTTCCAGCTTGTCATGGTCGAACCCGCGTCGAAAAAAGAAGCAGTTGAAATTCTCAAGGGACTGCGGGACCGCTACGAAAGTCACCATAGAGTGTCTATTACTGATGACGCCCTTGAAGCGTCAGTAGAACTCTCCAGTCGATATATCACCGGCCGTGCACTTCCCGATAAAGCAATTGATGTAATAGATGAAGCTGGAGCACGAGTGAGGTTGAAGGCAATGACGCGTCCACCAGACCTCAAGGAAATTGATGCGGAAGTCGATCGCCTAAACAAGGAAAAAGAGGAGGCTGTTGCCAACCAAGATTTTGAAAAAGCGGCCGCACTGCGCGATCAGGCTGACAAATTAAAGAAGAAAAAACAGCAAATGACCAAAGAGTGGCGAGAAAAATCTCGCGAGGCTGATGGCGTTGTTGACGAGGAAGTTGTTGCTGAGGTTGTTTCGAAGATGACTGGCATTCCGTTGACAAGAATGTCCACAGAGGACAGCCAACGGTTAATGGAAATGGAAGATTCACTTCACAAGCGAGTGATCGGGCATGATGCGGCAATCAAAAGCATTTCTAAGGCTGTTCGCCGAAGTCGTTCGGGGCTTAAAGACCCCAAGCGGCCAATTGGTTGCTTTGTTTTAGCTGGCCCAACAGGCGTTTGAAAAACCCTTTTAGCCAAAGCACTTGCTGAGTTTATGTTCGGAGACGATGACGCGCTCATATCAATTGATATGAGTGAGTACATGGAAAAGCACAATGTCAGTCGTCTCGTTGGCGCCCCTCCTGGATACGTTGGTTTCGAAGAAGGAGGCCAACTCACTGAAAAAATTCGTCGCCGTCCATATGCGGTTGTTCTTCTTGATGAAATTGAAAAAGCTCACCCAGACGTCTTCAACATGCTTCTTCAGGTGATGGAAGAAGGTCGACTCACTGACTCCTTTGGGAGAAATGTTGACTTCCGAAATACGATTCTCATCATGACAACCAATGCAGGAGCCGAGGCAATCAAGAATGAATCTGCCTTCGGTTTCCAGAAGCCCGAGGACGACAGTGGGTATGAAAGCATGAAAGCCAGGGTCAATGAACGAATTGAGAAGGTTTTCCGTCCAGAGTTTATTAATCGCCTCGACGATCTCATAGTCTTCCATCACCTTACGGTTGAAAACCTAAAAGAGGTAATTGATATTGAACTTGCAAAAGTCCGGGAACGACTACTCGAGCGTGGTCTCAAACTCGAACTTACCGATGAGTCGAAGCAGTTTCTCATTAAGAAAGGCTCTGATACCGATTTCGGAGCGAGACCTCTTCGACGTGCACTTGAGAACTACATCGAAGATCCTGTTTCGGAGGAACTTCTGAAAGGTGAATTTGAAGGAAAAGACACCATTCAAGTGGACTGCAAAGAAGTGGCTGGAAAGAAGCAGCTGGTTTTTCATGGGATCGTAACTGCCGAACCGGTAGCCGCAGGATCTTCAGACGAATCGACCAGTTGAGAAAAAGACCACCGAATGCTTTCAGAGCAGTTCTGACATGACGAACTCTCTGCACGATTCAAATACATAGCTTTTATGACATCACAGCTTTCTGTCGGAGAGCTCTTTTGTGATGCTGCGTCCTTTGGATTTTTCCAAAAGCCCGCAAAGCCCGCAACCTCTCCCTAAACGGTTCAAGGCACCAGGTCCTTCTAGCCGATCTAATCCGCAAGGAGTGCCGCCACCGCGGTGAAGGTCTGTATTTATGAATTCAACTGCCATCCCACAATCAGAACAGGCCGCTGACAATGTCACTGGCTGGTTTGCGAATAGAGTTGCTGATGTCGGTGACATGGCGATCACAGCGGTTGCTGGCATTGGTGACGTAACTCTTTTTGCTTTACGAACCGTTGGGTGGTTATTTGCACGTCGTCAACGACGAGACGTGTTGATGCCAAGCTTCTACCAGATTGGCGTTTTGTCACTCCCTGTCATAGCACTAACCGGCCTTTTCATCGGAATGGTCTTGGCCGTCCAGAGCTATGCCCAATTCAAAGCGCTTGGCCTGCAAACACGACTTGGTTCTGTAATTAACCTTTCCCTTATTCGTGAACTCGGCCCAGTACTCGCAGCAACAATGCTGGCTGGACGGGTTGGGAGTGCCATGGCTGCAGAATTAGGCACGATGCGAGTTACAGAACAAATTGATGCCCTTGAAAGCATGGGGGCAAACCCAATTTACTATCTCGTTGTCCCTCGCTTTCTAGGCTGTCTTGTACTCATTCCTGCACTTACGATCATGGCTGATTTCATGGGTGTACTCGGTGGCTATGTCTATTCACATGCCATCCTTGGCATTGATTATCACCACTATTGGACAAATTCTCGAGCCTATATCGATTCCTTTGATTTTTTTATGGGAATTTTCAAAAGCTTCTTTTTTGGTGCGGCGATTGCTTTAGTCAGTTGCCACCATGGCTTTCATTGTGACCATGGCGCACAGGGAGTTGGCCGAGCTGCAACAAATGCTTTTGTGCACTCATTTGTTCTCATTCTTGTACTCGATCTTTTCTTGGGCATTGGACTGAACAACGTACAGGACTACTTACGGCCTGAAGGTCCTCGAAGCCTTCTTTAAACACCTGACATTTCATAAAAACCTTACGATGACCACTTCAGCTATCGATACACCGACACAAGAAGCAACAACTGCAGAACCACTGCTTTTCATTGATTCGCTTTCAATAACCTTTGGTGACCAGCAGGTTTTGCGTGACATTTCTCTCGAACTTGCCTCTGGTGAAACCCTTGTCATTCTTGGCGAGAGCGGATGTGGAAAAACTGTGCTCTTAAAAACAATGATCGGGCTTATACAGCCCACCAAAGGAGATATACGATTTGAAGACACCTCTTTAGCTGTGATGACCGAACGTGAACTTGCCCATCTCCGGACACGCTACGGGTTTGTTTTTCAGGGTGCTGCTCTTTTTGATAGCGCTACAATTGCCGATAACATAGCCTTCCCTCTGCGTGAACATACTCAACTTGATGAAGATGAAATAGCAAAAATTGTTGCTGAACTTGTAGCGGAGGTTGGCCTACCACGAGCAGTACTAACCAAGAAACCAGTTGAACTGTCTGGCGGCATGAGAAAGCGTGCCGGCCTTGCGCGAGCACTGGCACTGGACCCACAGCTGGTTCTCTACGACGAGCCAACTACGGGGCTCGACCCAATCATGGGTGACGTCATTAATGAACTTATTCTACGAGTCCACCAAAGACCAGAAACAACAAACGTAGTAGTCACTCACGACATGACAACTGCTCATAAAGTGGCAGACCGAATTATTATGCTCTATCCACTTTCTCGTCTCAAAAGCGGTGAGTCACAAATAATTTTTACTGGCACACCAGAAGAACTTGACGGATCAAACGATCCTCGGGTTCGACAATTCGTTGAAGGCAAAGCCGGGCAACGTCTCAACGAACTCCGAAAAGAGCAGGACCAGAAAGACTACGCACCATCCTCTGAGACTAACGATCAGGAGAACGATCATGAGTGAGCGTGTAATCCAATTTCGTGTTGGCGTGATGGTCTTGGCAACGGCCATTATCGCTGGAATACTTATTGTTTTATTTGGAGATTTGCCAAGTCTTGTCCAATCAACATATCCACTACGCATGAACTTCTCAGAAGCGAGGGGGGTTTCAAGCGGCACCCCCGTCCGAAAGAATGGAATTCTTGTCGGACGAGTCAACTTAGTCATGCTCGATGAACGTGGTGGCGTAAGTGTAGTGGCTCAAATTGACTCCTATGTACCGGTCTATCGCGATGAGACACCACGTGTCGCAAGCACAATTCTTGGTGATGCCGAAATTGAACTTGTGGCTGGCCGTATTGCACCTCCTCGCCAACGAATCACAACAGATGAGGTTTTGCGAGGTGCGGTGTCGAAAGATCCCCTTGCACTATTTTCAACACTCGAGCCAAAAGTAACAGCCTCCCTCGAGTCACTCACTCGGGCAGGTGATGCTGTTGCTATGCTCTCAGAAAATATTGAGAGGATTTTTGTAAAAGAGGACATTCAGATTGACCAGACTGTTAAGAAACTTGACGTTGCACTGGACACCTTTACAACGGCCATGAACAATGTGAATGATATTGTGGGTGATGCTGAAGCGAGAGAAAAACTGAAGGATTCTATCTATACATTGCCTGATGTTCTTGTTGATCTGCGAAAGTCTGTTGGAGGTATCAGTGCAACCATTGATACTGCTGATCGGAACCTCCGAAATCTTGAAGGCTTTTCAAAACCCCTCGGTGAACGCGGCGCATCAATGGTACAGGGTATAGACCGTGCTATTAATCGCCTCGACACTGTCCTCGTTCAAGCAGCCACCTTCACTCAAGCCCTGAACGAATCACAAGGAACGCTTGGCAAACTGGTTCGCGATCCAGAGGTTTACAATGACCTCGCCCAAGCTGCGAACAACGTCAACCGTCTAACACAAGACTTACGGCCAATTATTGATGATGTTCGCGTATTTACCGATAAAATCGCACGTCACCCGGAGCAGCTTGGTGTGCGTGGAGCACTTGATCGCAAAACTGGTCTTAAATGATGGTGGGCAAAAATCTATTGCCTCACAGATCTGATGGTCGATCTTTTTTGTGCTCAGGGTCTAGCGGTACCTCATTTGGATCTAACGATTGAACATTTGCTATTTGATCAAAACCAATGCCACGTAGTCGATTACCATAGCGTTCCATTAACCACGGCATTGTTTGTTCGATCGTATCAGGCTGCAACAAAACAAGGTCACCAGGCTTCACCGCGTCGAGTACCGACGCAGCTGAGGTCTCCCAATCTCCTCCAGACTCGACTATAGCGCGACGCTTTGAATGTTTTGTTCGCACAATACCTTCGGCAATGAGTCGAGTTATCTCCCCCGGACTGCGGCCTCTTCGATAGGCGTCTTCGTAGATGACAATACGATCGAATGTCTTTCCCAAGAGTTCACCCTGCCGCAGAAGATCTTCATTGCGACGATCTCCAGCTGCTGAATACACAGCAGTTCTTTGAGCATGTGGTAGCTTTTCGAGCGTTAAACAGACCTGCTCTAAAGACGGCACATTGTGTCCGTAGTCAACAACCACAGTGGCTCCATCCAACTCAAGCATATTAAATCGCCCGGGACTACCGAGTGCGCCACTTGAAAAGCTCTCAAGTCCGAGTCGCACCAATTCAAGCGGAACGCCCATGCTCCATGCAGCGGCAGCAGCAGCAAGAGCATTTTCGACTTGGAACGAAACCAAACCCTGATGAACCAGAGGAACTTTGTCTAAACTGGCTAATCGAGTTTCACGGGGTCCGTCGCACAACACGATCCATCCGTCGCGGATGGTTGCACCAAGGCCTCCGGAGGCCAGGTGTTCCATGAGGACAGGAAATTCTGGATTAAGAGAAAAATAAATCACCCGACCCTGACACCACTTCTTCATATCGACAACCAGTGGATCAGCTGCATTGAGGACAGCTGCACCGCTTGGCCGCACAGCGGCAACAATGGCGCCCTTCACCCAAGCGAGTTGTTCTGGAGTATCGATTTCATGCAGACCAAGGTGATCACCCGAGGCAATATTAGTGACAACGGCTACATCACAAGCATCAAACCCACACCCTTCGCGAAGAATTCCTCCTCTTGCTGTCTCGAGTACAGCCGTCGTTACGTTGGGTTGCGCTAATATTCGTCGTGCACTTGCTGGCCCACTACAATCACCAGAATCAAGTTGTCTGTCACCTACCCAGACGCCTTCAGTACATGCAATGCCAACCGTTGCTCCCCCCGCCGAGGCTACATGAGCTAATAGACGGGTAACTGTTGTTTTTCCATTTGTACCGGTCACTGCCGCAACAGGAATCCTACCATCATCGCCGGCTGTAAAAAGCGTATCGATGATAGCTGAACCAACGTCCCGTGATCCTCCAACCGTTGGCTCCAGATGCATCCGAAGCCCGGGGCACGCATTAATTTCAACAACACCTCCATGCTGGGTACTTAAAGGCTGATCAATACGTGTCGCCATAATATCAACACCAGCAATATCCAACCCAACAACTCGCACCGCATCAATAGCTAGCCGAATTGTATTTGGATGAACCAGGTCTGTAACATCTTCAGCTGTGCCTCCTGTACTCAGATTTGCATTCCGACGGAGAAGAACAAGCTGCCCATCATTCGGAATAGATTCCTTTGAAAATCCTTGCTCGCGCAGAGCCACCTCAGCAGCGGCATCAAGGCATAAAAGAGAGAGTG
>JAUWWJ010000510.1 GCA_030616935.1 Planctomycetaceae bacterium | reverse complement strand
GGTACCGCCTTATCAGGCGTTGTTCAAGATGCCTTCTTCGTTCGGGGTACCATTCACGGGCAATCATGAACGCCAAATCTGTTGTGCCAATAGTCGGATGCCAGAACTGCCAGTCGATCATGTGGACCCGTGTGCTGCTGGGTCGTTAGGAACTACAAAATTCCAAAGGTGCGCGTCTCCGTGTGCCAACGTGAGATTCCTGGACTCATTTCTGCGTTCCGATAAACGGGGTAACGCTTCTAGAACGGCCTCATACGTTTGTTGTCTTGCTGTGGAAATACGGTCACCGAGGAAGTTCATGAAACCTCGGGTTTTCTCTTGTGCGTCTGATATCCCGCTCATCCTCTCCTCAGGTGTTCGGAGGTGCCCAATGTCCACGCCAAGACGCGGGTGTCTCCACCAAAACGCATGGAAGCGCGCCAGGTAATCAATTGCCTGTTCGCACTGCTGGTCAGATGGGGGTAGAGGGTGTTCGGGCTGGGAGTGCGTCAGTGTAGTGTCATCGAGAAGCAGGTGGCAGCGAATCGAGGGAGGACTAGGCATGGTTGCGGCAACTGTGTTGTAGAACAACACTTCTTTCTGGAAATGGTCTTTGCTAAAGGAGCCAGGTGCAGTGGCCTCGCCTGACATTTTGAGAAACAGCCTCTCCGGTGCTGTCGCCGAAACGTTCACAGAGTATTTCACCTGTAGATATTCGATAGTAGCCGTGAAGATTTTTTCGTGCTGCGAACAGATTACCTCCTCCACCTCACCTTCCACCAAGCTGCCGCTTTTGCGAAAGGCTTCAGTGAGCCACCGGGGAGTTACTTGTGTCGGATTTGTTATTGGTTCGTGCATCGAATCTTCTATGAATCCTTTTCTGCCCAATATCTGAACCAATTCATGTGCCAATCAATGAACTGATTGTTTGCCCAGTGTTCTCCTTCCCGAATGGCCGTATAGCGTAGCACATGACCCATAAGAAAGATGTGGTGAATGGGTGGGGCAAGCTGAATAGCAGATAACTCGTTTTCGCTCAATTTCCTCTGGCTTGAGTAGCCACGCAGAAAAGTCGCCAAGCGACCTTGACGTCGATCGTCAGCTTCGCTACTGATGTCCATCCATTTTGATGTTGCAAGGAAAACCCCTATATCCAATGCGCGCCAACCGTATCCGGAGCTGTCGAAGTCGAAAAGCACTGGCGTGTTGTCTTCCCCATAGCGAACATCGCCGCCGTGCAAATCACCGTGACATATTCCGTATTCCGGCTTTGAGGTAGTGAGCAGGCTCGACATTCGTCTATTGCATTGGTCGCCGATGTTCTCGATAAGCTTGAAATCCGCAGATCGATGTACCATTAGAGGCGAAATGGCAGCGAGATTATTGTCCACCAGGTGATTCATGTCCAAGTGCTTTCGTCGATAAGGTCCACGCATCCTATCGCTGCATTGATGAAATCGGGCGACCATTTCACCATATGCTTTGATACGGTTTTCCTCATTATCTTCTTCGACACCTTCAGCTGCCTCGAATAGAACCGCATGTCGTACGCCTTCAGGAGCCATCAATTGATTTGTATACCTCCCATCTTTTCGCGGCATCGGCCTTGCAACAGAAACGCCGTTCTTGCTGAG
>JAUWWJ010000320.1 GCA_030616935.1 Planctomycetaceae bacterium | reverse complement strand
GTGAAATCCATGTGAAACGCCGCCTTCTCGCCGAAAAAGCACTGCGGCTGCAGCAGGAAGGCTTCCAGAAAACACAACAAGCGAAAGATCAATTGACCACGGCAGCAGCTCTCCTCGAAGCCAACAACCCTCTTGGAATTCTTTTCCGAGGTTACTCAGTTACAACGAATGCAACAACAAACGAGTCCATCAAATCATGGCGTCAAGCTCCTTCGGGAACCACCATTACCACAAGGCTAGCCGAGGGTGAACTGTACAGTCGTGTTGAACGAAGCGTGGAGTCAAGACACCGCGACGCGGGCGAACATTTTGAAGAAACGTAATAAGACGAGGGCGGTTATGACTGAAAAAAACCCGAAAAAAACAATGAAACAACCTTCTTTCGAAGAATCACTTGATGAACTCGACATGATCATTCACAAGATGGAGTCTCGGGATTTAGGGCTTACGGAATCTCTTGCCGCATACGAAAAAGGTGTCTCCTTATTGCGTCACCTGCATGAAGAGCTCAGTGATATAGAGCAGCGAGTTGTCACTCTGGTGCGAATTGATGAAGATGGCACTCCAGTCTTCGAGAAAGCCACCGGCTCAGCTGAAAGCGAAGCCGTTTCGAGAAGAACAACTGCAAAGGGGAAGGCGCGGAAAGCCACACGAAAACGACAAAAGACCTCCACCGATGGGCAAGGGCCTCGACATCAACTGCCCGGAATGGACGACCCCACGGCTGGACCGTAAAACACGTGTAGAAACTCGTTGATGAACAAGGGGCTGGATGCCTTCGGATATATTGGTCTGAGTGAAACCCTGATTCTGATTCTTTATTTTGTGACTTTTTTGAGACGTTTATGGATGCCTCTGCCGACTCTTTACAAAAGCTGGTTCAAGAAACACTCACAAAGGTTCAGGAGTTCATCAACCCGCGACTCGAATCTGCTCTGACGTTCTCTGACCAGGCAGCCCCTCGATTGGTCGAGTCGATGCGACATGCTCTGTTAGCTCCCGGAAAAAGGCTTCGCCCCGCCTTAGCATTGGAAGCATCGCGGACGTGTGGGGGAACCTGGGAACAGGCTGCTCCGGCTGCTCTGGCGGTTGAGATGATCCATGCGTACTCCCTCGTTCATGACGACCTTCCTGCAATGGACGACGACGATTTACGACGAGGTCGCCCAACCTGCCATCGTGCTTTTGATGAAGCGACGGCAATACTGTGCGGCGATGCTCTCCAACCACTTGCCTTTCAGGTACTCGCCAGTGGCATGCCCGTAGATGTTGTCCCTGAAGCCTGTCGAGTATTAGCTCAAGCAGCAGGTGCAGAGTCACTCGTTGGCGGACAAGTGGATGATCTCGCTGCAGAGCGCGGCTGGGTCCCTGATCTCTCCAACCAAACGCCTGAACAGCAAGTGGAATGGATGGAGCGAATTCATCGACGAAAAACTGGCCGCTTGTTCTTGGCTTCACTTGATCTCGGGTGCTTGGCTGCGGGTGGTCATCCCCAGTGCAGACGTAACCTGAAAGAATACGGTGAATCATTCGGCCTCGCCTTTCAGATAGCCGACGATCTTCTCGATGCAGAGGGGTCTGAATCGAGTATGGGTAAACGTGTAGGAAAAGATGCTGAGCGGGGCAAAATCACCTTCCCCACAGTAATCGGGAAGGAACTCAGCCGACAAAGAGCTGATGCCCTCGCTGAGCAAGCGACGGCTGCGATCTCTGGTTACGGCAACGCTGCTGACTCACTCAGTGCACTGGCCAGATGGATTGTGAGCCGTCAAACATAGGCTTTTCTCTCTCTTCCTAGCTCCGCAAAGGCCTGTCGCCAGCCTACAACTATATGAGGTAGACTCTTGAAATCCGTTGATGAAATAGTCTATTAATTTGATGGAGACGGAATTACGCAGGAGCTTTCGGAGATAATGTCGACTATCCTTCCAACAATTGAGTCACCGCACGACCTTCAGGGACTCTCTCCCGACGATCTTGAAAATCTTGCAACAGAGATGCGGCAAGCGTTGTGCCAAGTTGCTGCGAGCCGGACTGCACACTTTGCATCGAATCTCGGCGTCGTTGAGCTTTGCCTAGCCCTTCACCGTGTTTTTGACTTTCGCAAAGACCGGCTCATCTGGGACACTGGGCACCAAATCTATCCCCACAAACTCATTACGGGGAGATACAACAAGTTCGATACAATTCGAACTCGTGGTGGCCTTATGGGGTTCCCAAACCCTTCGGAAAGCCCTTACGACTTGTTCATGACTGGCCATGCTGGCTGCAGTGTGTCCGCAGCTCTTGGCCTCGCCAGTGGAGACTCATTGCAGGGCCACAACGATCGCCACAGTGTTGCAGTCATTGGAGATGGGGCACTCCCATCTGGAATTGTTTTTGAAGCGCTTAACAACGCTGGATTTTTGAAAAAACGTCTCATTATCATCCTCAACGACAATCGGATGTCGATCTGCCCGCGGGTAGGCGCTTTGGCGGAGTACCTTGATGTGGTTCGAACCAATCCTTGGTACCGAGGCCTGCGTGACAAAGCAGGGAACCTTATTAAAGGTGTGCCTATGGTTGGGGAATCCATGGAGCGAATGCTCGTAAATGTAAAGGATTCACTCAAAGCCACACTTCACGGTGGCATGTTGTTTGAAGCTCTCGGGGTTCGATATTTTGGGCCTGTAGAAGGGCACACGCTCCCGAACCTGATTCGATACCTCGAACTCGTCAAAGATGTAGAAGGCCCCATTCTTTTACATGTACTCACGGAAAAAGGGCATGGATTCAAACCTGCAGAAGACGACCCAGTCTTTTTCCACACACCTGCGCCGTTCGAGTGCGATGATGACGATTGTATTGTTGCTGTCAAGAAATCTTCGGTTCGGGGCTACACAGATGCTGCGAGTGCTGCAATTGCCGATTGCATGAAGCATGATGACCGAGTGACCGTCATGACAGCTGCCATGTGCCAAGGAAACAAGCTTGAGGCTGTACGAGAAGCATTTCCTGATCGCTTTTTTGATGTCGGCATTTGCGAATCACATGCAGTTGCATTTGCTGCCGGTCAAGCGAAAGCTGGATGCCGACCTATCGTTGACATCTATAGTACGTTTCTCCAGCGATCCTATGACCAAATCTTCCAAGAGGTCTGCTTACAGAATTTACCAGTCGTATTCATGCTAGACCGCGCTGGACTCACTGGACCAGATGGTCCCACGCATCACGGCGTCTTTGACCTTGGTTACATGCGACTTTTCCCAAACATGACCGTCCTCGCTCCCGCCGATGAACATGACCTCAAGTCAATGGTCGCCTGGGCACTGAGCCATGATGGGCCAGTTGCT
>JAUWWJ010000109.1 GCA_030616935.1 Planctomycetaceae bacterium | reverse complement strand
AGTCTTTTTGAATTCTGTAAGAGGTGGAAAATTGCCAGATAAGGCTTGTGTGGTGTGGGGGCAAACAACCAGAGCAAGAGTGTGGCGATGGCGCTTGAGCCGGGCCATCGCCTGCTGGTTGTCAACGAGATACGTTCCATGAATGATCAGGCCACGACCATTCTTTGCCAATAAAGAAATCCAGTCAGCGGTTGTGGCCAACTTGGGGGCGTGTTCAGGCCAAATGCCGAGGTCATTGAAAAGCGTTCGGAAAGGACCTGTTTGATTGTGGAGGAACTCTTCCTCAAACCTCGACTCAGCTAAATGCATAGCCAAAGGGGTTACGTAGGTGGTGCTACGGCTTCTTCGACAGGTGGCTTGATTGTTTTGTGCTGCGGTAACTGCTGCTTGACCAATATGCCACTGTGTAGAATAAGGAGCATGAGGCGAGAGCCCAACAGCAACACCACCACGAGATATTTTTTGAGAGTGACGGAAGCTGGAAATAACCCGTGACGGGAGCGACTTGATGGTCGACCGTTCCAAGCCGAGGACCTCATGGAAAATGCGAAGGCGAAGACGGCCGGATAATTCATTGTAAGCAATGTCGCTGGTCGCAATCTCACCAAGAGCAACCACTCCGCATGCAGCGGATTCATGAGTACCAGACGCGATGGCAGTGGCAATTTTTTCATGAGCAGTCGTCGAGGGCCGGCTTTGCTGGCGTTTCCACGAAACGACTTCATGGATCCATTCGTGAAGACCGCCTTTGGTATCAAACGGCTTTTGGCACGAAGAGAACTCAAGATGCGTATGAGCATTAACAAAACCCGGCGCAATGATGGCATTGCCGTTATCGATTACGTGAATGCTTTTGACAGTACGTGGTGGCCAAACTCCAAAGCCTGTTACAACGCCTCTTTCAACACGAAGCCATGCATTTTCAAGAGGTCGATGTGTAACTGGAAATAGCCATTTCGATCGAATTATGAACGACCGATGCTTTTGCCCCGGATTCAGCATGCGAGTTGCTCTTGTGTTACGTTACCGAGGTCAAGAGAGGCAGGTCAATGTTCACAGGTGACTCAGGGCGTGGCTCCAACACAATGTCTGATTTGTCATCTACAAGTTCGTAGAACACGTTCCGGCGTCTCGGCTCCCAGCCAAGTTCTGAGATTGCAGAACGCATCTGCTCGAGAGTGAGGTGGTGCACAGTTCCTGCTGCGCTGACTACGTTTTCTTCTAACATCAGGCTTCCCATGTCATTTGCACCAAACAGAAGTGCAAGTTGGCCAATGTCTCTGCCTTGAGTGACCCAACTCGATTGGATATTGGGAATGTTGTCCAAATAAAGACGGGCAACGGCTTGGGTTTTCAAGTATTCGAAAGCGCCGGAAGGAGGAATGTGGGCCATCTCGGTGTTATCTGGTTGGAATGACCAGCAAATAAAAGCGGTAAATCCACCGGTCTCATCTTGCAGTTCTCGCAAACGGTCGAGATGCTCTACTCTTTCGGCAAGTGTTTCTATGTGACCAAACATCATTGTTGCGGTACTTCGTCCACCGAGACTATGCCATTTTCGATGGACATCCAGCCAGTCGTCTGTCATCACTTTTCCGCGAGTCATGGCCGCTCGAACACGGTCTACAAGTATTTCCCCACCCCCGCCGGGAAGTGATCCAAGTCCGGCAGCCGCTAGTCGTTCAAGGATTTCTAGAAGTGGAAGCTTGGTTACCTTTGTGAGATGGAAAATTTCGGGAGGAGAAAATCCATGGACATTCACTTCAGGGTACTGAAGCTTAATATCTCGAAGGAGTTCTTCGTACCATTCGAGCGGTAGTGTGGGATGCATTCCTCCTTGAAGAAGGATTTGATCTCCTCCAATTGCAACAGTCTCTTCAATTTTCTTGAGCAGGATTTTTCGGTCGAGTACATATCCTTCCGGATCTTTAGGACCGCGGTAGAAAGCACAGAAATCACAAACAGCCGAGCAGATGTTTGTGTAATTAATGTTTCTATCAATGTTGTACGTTCTGTACTGCTCTGGGTGAAGTTTGGTCGTCACAACATTGGCAGCTTTGCCAATTGAAGCCAAGGAGTCGGACTCGAGTAGTTGAATTGCATCAGCGCGTTTTAAGCGGTGTCCTTCGGTGACCGAGTCGAGTATCTTCTGAATTTCTTTTTCAATCACTGGGCACCGGTTGGAAAGTGTTTTGAATATTGGAATGCAGCATCAAAATTACCGTTGGATGGAGCGAGGCTAAGTTCCATGGAATATTCGTGGAAGAGTCGCAAGCCCTGTCGTTCATCGTACCCGAGATTGTAGTGGAGATTATCACTTAAGTAGTCCAGGCATTGTGGCACTGATAGTCCGTGGGGGGCAGCTTCGATGGCTGCTATGGTCGCTAAATTAGCGAGGCCAGCGTCGCGGGCTGTATCAAGTCTTTTTCCCAGGCGTTCAAAGTCAACTGAGGGACGCGCCGCCCAGACAGCAAAAACAAAAGGAAGCCCTGTCCATTGATGCCACTCTTCACCAAGATCCCAAACAGTTTGAAAACCTCCACTTGTCGGGCCAATCGCACGATCGCCGATTAGAAGTACCGCGTCGGCACTCGTCGATTCGATGCTTTCACCAATTGGAAGCATTTCAAGTTCTGGAGAGATACCAAACCGCTTAGCTAATAAAATTCGGCAGAGTGCCACGCTTGTTCTTGAGCCTTCGTCGATAGCAATACAAGAAGTTTTTTCTGGACGAGTGCGAAAGAACAGTCGAACACTCATGACTGGTCCAAGGCACGCTATACACGCGTTTGAAACTACGCGGTATCGACCATCACTCTGGGACGACCAATTATTTTCATTTAGGGATGCGTTCGATCGAGGTGTATCGAGGCGTTGAAACAGTTCAATCGAGGGAATGAGCGCTACATCAAGTTCGTCAACTGCTAGGCGATCTGCCAATCTGCTCGGAAGATCAAAGTCCAGCGAGTCACCCAGCCCATAGATCAGCGGTCTGGTATTCAGGTATTGAACTGCACCAATGCGTTCAAGGCCTTCAGCAACTGGCTTTTGGCCACTTCGAGGAATGCTCAGACTTTCTCGTGGACGTATCATATTTAGTAACGATGGATACAGGTTTTTCGCCGATTAGATCAATATCTGACTACCTAACAATAGACGAATCAGCGAATGAGGCCAGAAACCAGTGTAAATGAGCCCGGAAAAGATGATCTCATGGAAGAGAACCGACTAGGATGTCCCGAATACCGCGTGAAGGAAGGCTTAGGGCTCCAGTTGCCTGAATGCACGAATGCCAAGTACTAACGGTAAAAAAGTGGCTAGCAGGCCACCTGGGATAACGATGAGGATGCTGGCAACTTGCCCACTCGAAGCCCCAAGGAGCCAACTCACTGTGCTTCCCGGGAGTTGCCCTACAGTTTGCTGGAAGAGATTGAAATGGTTCGTAAAGCCAACGGTAATCACGATAAGAATAATGAACATTGCACTGAGAACGAGGCTTAAAGTTCCCCCAAATCCAGCAGCAATTTTGGCAGGAGACGATTCATGGAAATTTGGCATGGTCGCCCCCATTCCAACAGCGATACCAGAGAGGCCACCGCAGAGAGCCAGGCAGCAGGTCAGGTGGACACAGACTGTGCCCCAAGGCAACCCAAGCATGCAGTCACTCAAGAGAATTAATCCGAGGCATGGCACGAGACCGCCTACAAATGAGAAGAGGAACTTTGACCATACAATTTGATCTCTGTGTATAGGAAGAAGACCGAGAATCCAAAAGCGACGACCTTCCAGGCTTATTGATGGAAAGACAAAGCGTGTTGTGAAAGTTGAAAGAATCAGACCGACGACAGCTAAGTTGAGGTGTCCGATGAGAGACGCGTAGACGTGCGTATAGTTAAATGAGCGAAGATTGTAGAAATAAAGACCTAAGAGACCAAAAAAGATCACAAATTGAGACCATTGAGTGACATCACGGCGAAAAATTTGGAGATCCTTGACAAGAAGCAAACGGATAGGATTTCCAACCCGCGATCCTGCCCGTGCGAGTAGTTCATCGAGCCAGAAAAGCCGTCTATGCCTTCTGATTGGTACTTCTGCTTGGAGGTTGCTGTACCCCTTGCGGTAGGTCCACCGTGCAACCCAACTGGCTATAAGGCTTAAAAGAAGCGCATTGGCCAGAATTAACCCAAGGAACTTCAATGCCTCAAGAGTGCTTTGACGAGTCAGGTCGCGTGATTCCCCACGGAGTGCCGCATCGAGTAGGCCGGAAGAAAGCCACCAGCTTGGCAGGAAAACCTGCTCTGTCATGGCAAGACGAGACAGCGTTTCCTCAAACCATGCGGCTGTGAGCAATTGGCTCTGAACTGCCCCGAAAGTTACCCATGAAACCCAAAGGATTCCTGTCGCGACAATAGCGAGCGATATGGATAGAGCATGGAGTCGTAGTCGAGGCAGCCCAGCAACTACGAGCATGCACAGTATGCTGCCGATGGATGCTGGAATGATGACAAATGTAACGATGAACGGTATGAGCATAAGAAAGAAGCTCCACGGGGCGTCCCGCACGATGCCATATGCAATGAGCATCGGACTCCCGAGAAGAATGAATCCCCAACTCGAGAACCAAAGTGCCTCTGTGAATTTGTGGGCATGAATCGCTTCAGCGCGCAGAGGGCATGTCAGGAGAAAGGACGACTCGCCAGAACGGTACAGACCACCGTACATTAAGATGCCAGTTGAAAAGGCCATCATTACCATCAAGGCCGAAAAAAACGTATTAAACAGCAACGACATGACTTCGGCATGCATCGAGTCAATGAAGCTGAATGCATCGTAGAACAGGCAGAACACGGCAGCCCAGAAAATCAGACTGAGTATGAGGACAAGCCCGAAACGGAAACGCGACTGGCGGACGATTGAAGTGACAACGTTCCACGCGATTGTCCTTCGAAGCTTCCTCGAGAGCTGATTTTCCTGAGGAATATCAAGCAATTGATTCTGCATTTTACCGTTTGTTTCTTTTTCTATGTGTCATCAGACGATGCCTCTTGGCGGCCTGTTGAGCTTGATGTGATTTCAAGATACAGATCTTCAAGACTTCTTGTTTTCACGTCTACCTGTTCTCGGAGTTCTGGAACAGTTCCAAGAAATTTGAGATCTCCTTGCACCATGATGCCCATGCGGTCAGCCATTTCCTCAGCCATCGCGAGTGTGTGCGTTGACATGAATACGGTCATGCCAGCCGCAGTTTTCGCCTTCAACAAGTCTTTGACAATACGAACGCTTCGTGGATCAAGACCAACCATCGGCTCATCAAGCACGAGTACGTCAGGGTCGTGTAGAAATGCAGCCGCAAATACAAGCCGCTGTCTCATGCCCAGAGAATAGTTTTCGGCAAGTTCGTTGGCGAACTCATGAAGCTCAAACCTGTCAATTTCTCTCTTGATGTATTCCTGCGAAAGATCTCTTGGTATGCGATACATATCAGCGATAAATCGTAGGAATTCATGACCCGTAAGCTTGTCATACAGGTAAGGCTCATCAGGTACGTAGCCCAAATGAAGATGGGCTGAGCGAGTTTCCGTTAGCAGGTCATGACCGCAAACGCGAATCAATCCACCAGAGGGACGAAGCAAGCCAACGAGCATTTTGATCGTTGTCGTCTTGCCTGCGCCATTTGGGCCAAGGAGAGCAAATAATTCACCGGAGGGAATTGTCAGACTGAGGTCTGATACAGCAACCTTGCTGCCATACGTTCGAGTAGCATGTTCAAATTGAATCATATTGATAGTACTAATGGTGCGTTGTGATGCGCAGAGAACGCACAGTCATCGGTTTGTCTGGGACGAGTTTACACCGCTATTTTCATGCTTCTCAAAGAAGCTTTTTACACGATCCAGCCTGCTTGCAAGTGATGCAGCGACCGTGTCTGTACGTCGCTGGAAAAGTAGTTTTGAACCAAGTATTGTCGACTCATGCTGTAGCACCCTGCCACGAGGACCAACCCACATTCGGCTTCGTGGCGGTTGGTGGTCATTGGGTGTTGTTCTGT